>NZ_JBXARG010000011.1:0-170636 GCF_058808015.1 Undibacterium sp. GW821-FHT11H02
ACGGACAATGACAAACCGACCGTAACGACCGTAGAACCAGGCGCACCAGGTGTAGGTGATAACAATGTGGTCGAAGGCACTAACTTGGTCTACACCGTGACCTTGTCGGGCACGACGTCGAATACCTCAACCTATGCTTACACCTTAGGTGGTGGTACTGCGACCGCAGGCAGTGATTACAACACGACCCCAACGTTCAGCAATGGCGTGACTTTAGTCGGTGGCAATCTGATCGTTCCAGCGGGTGTAGCGAGCTTCACGGTGACGGTAGCAACGATTGACGATGTGGCCTTGGAGTCAGTGACACCAGAAACTTTACCATTGGTGATTGCAGGCGTGACCGGCGCTGGTGGCATTACGGACAATGACAAACCGACCGTAACAACCGTAGAACCAGGTGCACCGGGCGCAGGTGACGACAATGTGGTCGAAGGCACTAACTTGGTCTACACCGTGACCTTGTCGGGTATGACGTCAAACACTTCAACCTATGCTTACACCTTAGGTGGTGGTACCGCGACCGCTGGTAGTGATTACAACACAACGCCAACGTTTAGCAATGGCGTGACTTTAGTCGGTGGTAACTTGATCGTTCCAGCGGGTGTAGCGAGCTTCACGGTCACGGTAGCCACAATCGATGATGCAGTGGCTGACTCTGCTACGACGGAAACATTGCCAATGGTCATTGGTGGCGTGACAGGTAATGGTGGTATTGTTGATAATGAGCCAGTGCCAACTGCTGCTGTATCGAATGTTACGGTTGCTGAAAGTGGTGGGTTTGCTCAGTTTACGTTAAGTTTAAGTGGATTGAGTAGTGTTGCAACCAGCTTTAATTTGGCCCTAACTAATGGATCTGCGAGCGGTGCAGGCGTAGATTATGGCTCAGCTGGCGCAAGTAATTTGCAAGTGTCCACAAATGGAGGTACTACATGGGTAAATGCAAATACTGTTACCATTCCTGCAGGTACATTGAACGTCTTAGTGCGTACGCCAATTCTTACTGATTCTTTAGTTGAGTCAGCAGAGAATTTCACTTTGACTGCAACTAGAACAGCAGGCGTAACAAGCAATGTGACGGCAGTAGGTACAGCAACAATTACTGATAATGTCTTACCAACAGTTGCAGCTCAGAGTGGTAATGTATCAGAGGAAGGGTTGAGTTCAGGTATAACAGATACAGTAGGTAATCCAAGTGATACGACAAACTCCACTACGACTTCCGGCACAATGACTGCAACAGATCCTGATGGTACGGTGAGTGCGTGGAGTTTGACTTCCGCCCCTGCAGGCATAACATCGAACGGTGTGGCAGTGACTTGGAATTTGGTGGGACAAACTTACACAGGTACTGCAGGCGCGACTCAGGTAGCAACATTAACCATCAATAACACAGGCGCATATACATTTAATTTGTTGGCACCTATAGATCATGTTACTGCTGGTGGTGAAAATATCCGGGCATTGAGTTTTGGAGTTGGTGCTAGTGACGGATTTGGTGTTGGTACTGGTACCTTAACGATTAATATTGAAGATGACTCACCTGTGACTACGGTGTTCTCGCATCAGTTATTTGTTGGTGTAGATAACATCAGTGTGAACGATCTGGATGCAGGTTTCGTCAATGCGGTCAATACAAGTGGCGGCGCAGTAACGAATGTCAATGTAGATTCAACTGATACATTATCTGATCGCTTGCTGTGGGGTACAGGCGGTACGCAGTCTGGTTATGATTTGGTCGATACAGTGGGATTTACAAGCTCTACAGGAACTACTGTGACTTTAGGTCAGCTTTTTGAGGTTGGTAAATTTACGCATAATAATTTCCCAGTGTCAGGTGCGTCGCTAGATAAAACTGATTTGACTATTTCATTTGATGTAGTTATCAATGGCGTATCAACTAATGTTCCATTTACGGTCGTTTTGGATCACACCGAAACAACTAACACCAGTGATCCTGAAGCATCTAAAGATATTATTCAGTTACCGGCCACGAGTTCAACGATCAATATTGCTGGACAAAATTATGTGGTTAATCTGAATGGCTTTAAAGATGCAGACGGCAATCTGGTAACGCAAATCCGAACACTTGAAAGCGCAGCGAGCACTTTCGGTATTTTTGCCTCAGTGACCACAGTCGAACCTTTGCCGGTAGCGTCAGGCAGAGTGCTTGCACAAGGTGGTGCTGATGGATTGACAAGTGCGGTTTCTTGGAGTGGCACAAGTACTTACGGCACCTTTGTCGGCAATGCGGATGGTACTTACACATTCACAATGAACGAAGCGACCAGAAGTTCGTTAGCGACGGGCACTCAGTTGACGGCATCGTTTAACTATACTTTCACCGACCGTGACGGCGACACATCGACCAATGTGTTGAACATTGAGATTGGTGGATATAGAAATATTGAAGGTACAGCAACAGCGAATACATTAACTGGACAAAATAGCGTCGCAGATATTTTGTTTGGTTATGCTGGTAATGACACGTTAAGTGGAAACAGTGGCGATGACGTTCTGATCGGTGGCGCTGGTAATGATAGTTTAACTGGCGGTGCTGGCGCAGACACATTTAAGTGGTCATTGAATGAAAATGGAACCACTGCAACACCTGCCGTAGATAGAATCACTGATTTTGCAACCGCTAATTATTCTACAGGTGGTGATCGTCTTGATTTACGTGATCTGTTGGTCGGCGAATCCAGTGCAACGCTGGATAAGTTCCTGCATTTCAATTTCGATGGTACAAACACTACTTTGTACATCAGTACATCGGGAGCATTTACTGCAGGTAATCCTGTGGCATCCAATCCAACGAATGTCACAAACAACGATGTGCAACAGATTATCTTTAATGGCGTGAATTTGACCAGTAGCTTCACTACCGACCTGCAAGTGATCAATGATTTGATTGCGAAAGGAAAGTTGATTACTGATTAACCCAAATCAGTAGATATGAAAAAGGGACTATGTTTTTTGCATAGTCCCTTTTTATTTTAAGTTGAGTTTTTGAGTTTTATTTCTAATTCAATTCACATTGATAAATCCACGAGCTCATTCAAGAGGCAGATCGCGGCCTAGCAATTGTCATTGCGATTTATTGATTCACCAGTGGAAAAAGTCTGCCTACTTCTGGGCCGGTTGCACCATCTAAACCCAAGTGATTAATCATTTCCAATTCCGCAGCACTAGTCACACCTTCCGCGAAAATTGACAGTGCAAGTCTATGCACGATAACGCAAATACCTTTAATAAACGCTTGATTAGCTTCATTGAGTTCAATATTTCTAACAAAACCACCATCGAGTTTGACGTAGTTTAGTTTTAAATCATGAATCAAATTGATTTTGTCGAATTGCCGGCCGAAGTGTTCCAAGCCTAGTTTGCAACCTGTACTTGAAATGTCTTTATGGAAGGCGCGGAAACCATCAATATTTGCAAATGCACCGTTTTCAGGGATCTCTAACCAGAGTCGTTTACTTGCCTCAGGCTTAGCCAGCATCATGCTTCTAATTTGCGTTCTGAATGAGGCACTTTGTGTCGATTGTGCCGAAATATTGACTGCGATATCCTCTTTCGATGAAGATTTTTGTAACTCGTCCAATGCCAGTTTAATCGCAATTAAATCGAGTTTTTCTGTCAGACCCAAGCGTTCTGCTATAGGGAGAAAGCGGCCGGCAGGGAACCATTCACCTCCAAACATCAAGCGTAAGGCAGACTCTTTGTGTAATAGCGTGCCATCAGTTGAGGTAACGGGGAAATAGGCGAGTTTTACCCAATTTTGTTCGATAGCGCGTAAGATTAATTTAGACCATTCTTCGGCACTGCGAGGTGCTTGTTCTATGTTCAAAGGGGTGGATTTGCAAATATTACTGATGCCATTTGCCTCTGCGCTGGCAAGAGCGGCATCAATTTGTGCCAATAAACTTCCCGTACTAATTCCGTATTCGTAGCCGCCGAAACCAATGAAAACCGCGCAAGTTTCGGGCATTGCGGAAAAGATGTTACCAATTTCGGCTAATAATTTTTGTGCGATGGGCTCGGCGTCGCTCTCGCGAAAAAGCAGCGCGAAATCAGTACCATTTAAACGTGCAGCAAACCCATCAGGTAATTGGGTTTGATAGCTACGCAAAAGTTTTCCTAAATCTTTGAGTAGTGCTTCGGTCTTATTTCTGCCCAAAGTCTTGTTGGCTAGCGCTAAGCCTTGTCCAGATAGTTTGATCATGAGCAAGCTACCTGCTGGCGCATTCTCTTCCTCTATCGCGACTTGAAGTTGGGCTAAGAAATGAGCCCGGTTTGCAAGGCCGGTTGCCGCATCAGAGTTGGCTTGCTGGCGCAGTGTTTCTAAGCGCTCAGCCTCCGCAGCGAACATCGATTGCAATAAGCCGACGGTGGAGTTCATCGCGGTTGATAATTGCTTGAGTTCGGGAACATTAGATTCTGGTGTAATAATAAATCGACGTTCGGTGATCCCTTGTGCTTGCGCAATAACTGCGTTTAAAGGTTTTTTCAAACGACGCAGAACCAAGGCGCCCAAATAGCATGCCACCAGGCCTGATAAGGCTAAAGCGGCGAACATTTCCTGCGCGGATTTCCACAGGGTGTAGTAGGCGTCACCACTTTGACTAACCAACGCAATCGTTCCCAATTGTTTCCAGCCATTGCTAATTTGTGCTTGGCCAGGCGTTGATTGAATAGGGAATAATGCCATAAACCACTCAGGAACCCGCGACAGTTCTAAGCCGGCTTTTTTTTCTATCAGAACTTTTCCCGCCGGATCAAGCATTTTGATTGATGCATAGTGCCCATTGTCAAATAAGGAGCTGAGAATCAATTCCAATTCAATCGGATCAACATTTTTTTGGCTCAAGGACAAAGCCAGAACTGTCGCATTGTCTGAATTTTTCATCCTTAATTGCTCATTTAAATAAGCACGAGAACTCATCGTTGAAGCGAATAAACTGCCGGCGAGTGCAATTAAGGTACTCAAGATAATGGCGAACCATAGTTGGCGATACATCGACATAGTCTTTCCTTTGAAAATTTTTAATTCTTGCTACTGTGTTTGTCCTCGAGTACTTCACTCAATGAGCAGACAAATGCATATGCTTCGATCATCACTCAAATCCTTCTTTATGAGCTCGTTCCAATAAATCTTGCCAGCGCGAAAGGCGGCTCGTACCACCGGGACCTAAGCTTGCATTGCTAGCCGAGCCTGCAAAAATACCTAAGCCATTAAAACTGAAAATCGGACTTAAATCGGTGCGGCGCGAGGCTGGCCGAATATCCGTAATCAGATTATCTAGAATTAAAGGTTCGCCATCGGCTGAAGGATAAAATGCGAGCACCATATGCGCTTGTGTCACACTACTATTCGGGCCGCCTATGCGTGCTTTGACATAAACTAAACGCAACTGCGAATCCGGAATATTTAAACTGCGCAAGCTAAAGTATTTGGCAATAACATAATCTTCACAATCCGCTTTGCCTTTGGATAAACTTTCTAAAGGTGTCGCCCAATAATCAGACTGACCCCATAGGTCGATATCGTCTGTGTAACTCAACTTTCGATTAAAGAACTGATTAACTTTTTGTAGTTTGGCATCCAAGCTTGCATCACTTAACCCAGAGAGAAGATTATTCCATTCATTGAATGTTTGTTCATTATTCGACAATGCACGATAACTTTGTCTCAGCTTATCCCAATTTAATCCATAAGAAAAAGGGACTAATGCCAAAGCAGCGACAAATAAAATTATCGATAGTGTAAAACGTCGACCATGTCGTTGATGGTTAGCGGATGTGAACAATTAGAAATCTACCCAGTGTGCAAATAAGCTATGTGAGACTATTTTCAAAGCTTAGCAAAAATCTTGATCCACGTTATAAGCTTCGATATTGTTCTACCCATTCTACAAGAAAAAATACTCACCTAGAGAAACATAAAGTTCTGTCCGGTATCGTCGAAGTTTTTTGTAAAAAAAGCCCGTAAAAGTTACGGGCTTTTTTAATTCTAACAGCGAAGCATAATTACCATTGTTTTGCTTTTGGCCCAAAAACCAATTCATTCACGATTTGCCATTTGCCATTTATTTCTTCCCAGTAGATGGTTTTTTGCAAATTGTCTTGATAGATTACCGAACGATAATCTTGCTGGAAACTAGTTGTCGCATGTTTTGCATCTTGCATGCTGAATTTTATGTCAGACAAATCTAGAGTGATTTTCTCTGCACTAAATAAACGCGCACGTCTCGCCGATTTCCAAGATTCACGAGAAGTATAATTTTTCGAGTAATAACTAAAATAGGCTTCTGGGTTACGACTTACCCATGCCTCGCGCCAGCCCTTAAGTGAATTCAATATCGAGCTGCGCGCCAGGCTCTTACTGTCAACAGGGACTGCAGGGCTCTCGTTCGTGGTTACTTTCGCTGCTGGTGGAACAAGTGCAGTTTGTTTAATGGGTTGTTCTGTAAACGAGATACCTTCAAGTGCTCTTTTATCTAATGCAGCTTTATTAATTACGTAGATATCAGGTGACTCGATAGGGCAGTTTGCCGATGCTTCATCCGCTTTGGCATCTAACATCTTTAAGGTGTTGTCGCCATCATCTCTACGTGCTAGGCCGATTGCAGCATGCAATTTGCCCATGCCTGCGTGGGTTCGGGCATAAGACATGAACAGATCGATCTCGGCGTTTGTAAATGAGCGCTTTGCTTGAAACAACTCGTTCTCAGTATCGAGTAAATCTAATAGTGAGCGTTGACCAATATCGAACTGTTGACGATAGGCATCGCGGGCTTTTTCGATAGAGAGTTGATGTTGGTCAAGGAAATTTAGCTGCTCAGTCAACTTGCGTGTGTCATTGTAAGCAATCGCCAAAGTTTGTCGTATATCTCTGCAAGCTTTGTCTCTTAAGTCTTTCGCAATATTGACTTGATTGGCTGCTTCTTGAACCCGGGCTTTATCACTGCCACCATTGAACAAATTCCACGTCATTACAATTTCTGCGGAGTTGTTGTTGGTGCGACCCGTCAAGTAGTTAATATTATTAGCGCGTTCGCTGCGAGCTTTGAAGTCAAGACGAGGTTGATAGGCAGAACGTCGGGAATCTAAACCACTATTGACCGAGGCAATATTTTCTATGCTTGCTAACAAAGCTGGATGGGTGGTGAAGGCAGTATGTAAGGCTGAGGTAATCGAATTTGGCATGCCACTTGAAAATACATTGAGATTTTCAAGATCTTTACCCGGCATTACGCCTACCAGTCTTTGGAAGCGGGCGCTAACATCATGTAGATTTGAAATCTCTGTGACCAGATTGGATTCTGCCAAGGCAAGCCTTCCCGAGATCTGTTCCAAATCGACACGGCGGCTGACTCCTGCTTTTGTTTTTGCTTGAATTTGTTCAAAGACGGCACGGTGACGGACATAATTGTCTTCTGATAAAGCAACTAACTTGCGGAAACGAACTACATCAGAATAAGCACGCACGACTTCAAGTGCGACTGCTTCCGAAGTGTCCTGCAGCTCAAAGAAACGTACACGTTTCAAGTGATCGAGCTGTTTAACCTGATTACTGGTAAGAAAACCATCAAACAACATTTGATTGAGGCTTATGGCTGCAGAACTGCGTGATAAATCAGACTTACCTAAGCGCGTCTCGTGATTATCTTTACCTGTGTCAAGGCTTAAGTTGATACTTGGCAAATAAGCACCAAACGCAGCGTCGCGGCCTGAACTGGTTGATTGGAAGCTATGCCACTTTGCTTGTACTTCAGGATTGCTCAAGATCGCTTGTTGTGCGGATTCCTTGAGCGTTTGAGTTTGCGCCTGAGCCCATAAAGTTGTCGAAATTAAGCCAATGGAGAGACTGAGTTTTCTTAGGTTTAGTTGCATTTTTTTCTCGAAAGATCAAAGTAAGTGCGGCGAAAGATATCAGAAGCTTATCGGTACGTATATTGAAAAATGTAGGTCTTAATGTCTATTTTTCAAAAATTAACAGATTGTGAGATTCCAGGTAAATTGGTAATTATTATTTACACGCCAATTATTTACATGTTAATTCGCCAAATGCCAAACGCGCCGCGTCAATTGTCGTTTCTATCACCTTATCATCGTGAGTAGCAGAGACAAATCCAGCTTCGAAGGCGGAAGGAGCAAGATATATGCCATGATCTAACATCTTATGAAAAAAGACGCTGAACTGCTTTGCATCAGACTTCATAACTTGTTCGAAACTGGACGGGATTGTTTCATTGAAATACAGGCCAAACATGCCACCAATTGCATCTGCGCAGAAGTTCAGTTTTGACTCTTGCGCGACTAAATTTAAACCATCAACCAATTTTTGCGTTTGCGCTGCTAATTTTTTGTAAAAGTCCGGTGTTTGAATTAATTTCAATGTCGTTAAGCCAGCGGCGACCGCGACAGGGTTGCCTGATAAGGTACCAGCTTGATAAACGCCACCCAAAGGTGCCAGATGTGCCATGATATCGGCTCTTCCACCAAAGGCAGCAACAGGTAGTCCCCCCCCAATCACTTTGCCTAAAGCAGTTAAGTCAGGCTTGATGTTGTATAAAGACTGCGCGCCACCAAGTGCGACACGGAAGCCACACATCACCTCATCGAAAATCAAAATACTGCCATGCTGTGTGCAGAGGCGTCGCATGGTGTGAAGAAATTCTTCAGTGGCTTTGATCAAGTTCATATTACCCGCGACTGGTTCAACGATGATACAAGCAATCTGATCACCAAACTGCTGAAATGCTGATTCAAGTTGATCGCAATTGTTGTAGTCCAGCACTAAAGTATGCTTGGTGAAATCTTCAGGTACGCCGGCCGAAGTAGGGTTGCCAAAGGTCAGTAGGCCGCTGCCCGCTTTGACTAGAAGTGAATCTGCATGGCCGTGATAGCAGCCCTCAAATTTAATTATTTTGTCACGCTTGGTTGCGCCCCGCGCGAGACGCAGAGCGCTCATGGTCGCTTCGGTGCCGCTTGAAACCAATCGTACTTGTTCAATAGAAGGAACCAATTTGCATATTTCTTCTGCCATTAAAATCTCGGCTTCGGTCGGCGCACCGAAACTTAAGCCCAGACTCGCAGCTTGCTGAACAGCTTGAATAACCTGAGGGTGAGCGTGCCCCAGAATGGCAGGCCCCCAAGATCCTATATAGTCGATATATTTCTTATCGTCCGCGTCCCAAAAGTACGGGCCTTCGGCTTTCTTGATAAAGCGAGGCGTACCGCCTACTGAACGGAAAGCACGTACTGGCGAATTAACGCCGCCCGGCGTGGTTACTTGTGCTCTTTGAAATAATGTTTCATTTAATGACATAAAAGTGCGCTCAAAAAATTATTAATAGAATTGTCTAATTGCAAAATCGGTGTTGCGCGTCGTTCTTGTGATGTCTTGTTATGACGCTACACCAAAATAAGTTAAGTGAAAAAATGATGAAAATAAAAATGACACTGCCAAATTTGCGAGGAAATTTGTGGAATAAAAAGCGAAGATTGATTATTCTTGCGTGTCCTATCTCCTAACAAGCTGGTTGTAAGTTAATATATTCAACACATTGTGCGGGTGATAATACCTCAAGCCAAAGTTTAAGTCGTTATCTAAAAGGAATTGATTGCGTGGAATATAAGACATTGATGTGTTTAATATGTGGTTGGATTTACGATGAGGAGCAAGGACTCCCGCAAGATGGCATACCAGCCGGAACCAAATGGGAAGATGTGCCGCTCAATTGGACTTGCCCAGAATGCGGCGCACGTAAAGACGATTTTGATATGGTAGCAATATAGAATTAGTTGACTAAATTAAATTGAATTAAGGGCATCTACATTAACTTGCTTAATATGGGTTTTTTTTCTGTGCGACGGCCTGAATTGTTGTTTCATGGTGAAGAATGGCCGAAAAATTGCTTCAAGCTAGTTAATTTTTGTTAAAGTGCGATGTAGTAATAACTCTTTCCACTCCGAGAACGTCTCATGTCAAGCACAACAGGCAATGAAAATTTAAGAATTTTAGTGATAGACGACAGTAGTACTATTCGTCGATCTGCGGAAATATTCTTGGGGCAAGTTGGCTATAAAGTGGTTTTAGCAGAGGATGGCTTTGATGCGCTTGCTAAGATTAACGATACCCACCCCCACCTAATTTTTTGTGATATTTTGATGCCCAGGCTTGATGGCTATCAAACTTGTGCCTTGATAAAAAAGAGCGCCAAATTTCGTGATACGCCTGTCATCATGTTGTCTTCCAAAGATGGCCTTTTTGATCGTGCTCGTGGCGCTATGGTGGGCTCAGAGGAGTATTTAACAAAGCCCTTTACTAAAGATAGCTTGCTGAAAACGGTGCGTAAATATACATCTGAAGCACATTCGAGTTGATGTTTTCAGACTATGTTTTCAATGAATTTTAAATAAGTTTCAAAAATATTTTTCGAGGTTGAAAATGGCAATACAGAAAATCCTTATCGTCGATGACTCTCCGACTGAGCGTTATTTTTTAACAGATATACTTGTAAAAAACGGTTTCTCCGTATCGACCGCTGAAAACGGCGAAGATGCTCTCACTAAGATTAAGGCAGATAAGCCGCAACTCATTTTGATGGACGTGGTAATGCCAGGTCAGAACGGATTTCAAATTACTCGTGCGATCTCACGAGACCCTGAAATGCAAGATGTTCCTGTGATTATTTGCACAAGTAAAAATCAAGAGACTGATCGTATTTGGGGTTTACGCCAGGGAGCGCGTGATTATTTGGTAAAGCCAATTGACCCACAAGAGTTGTTAGCAAAAATCGCTGCACTCGGTTAAATACAACTAGCTATGACAGAGAACGCCATCGATAAAGTCGCATTTGCGGAACCCGAAGTAACGCTATCTAAATCAGTCAGACGACGCGCTCGTTTGCGTGATTTTCAAGCTCAATTGATGGAGCGCATGCAAGCTGCAAAGGCTGGCTCCCACGTTCGTGCCAATCAACTTGGCGTTTTAATTGGACGTACGCGTTATCTTATTGATTTGCGCGAGGCAGGTGAGATAGTTTCATCTGGAAACTTGACTAAAGTTCCGCTGACCAAGGCATGGTACCTTGGACTTTCAAATGTGCGTGGTAGCTTGACCAGCGTAATTGATTACTCCCTATTCGAAGGTGGTGAACCGACCAATCAAGACTCTTCTTGTCGGGTTTTGGCTTTCTCGAATAGCTTATCGTTTAATAGTGGCTTATTAGTCTCAAAGGTCTTGGGCTTACGCAATGCTGATGAGATGCAGTTGATTGATGATAGCGAAGAACTCGCTACACAAGAAAAGAAAGCCAGATCGTGGGTTTTGAATAGATTTATCGATGCAGATGGCCAAATCTGGTCGCAATTAAGCCTCTCACTTTTAGTGCAAGATCAGGAATTTTTGCACATAGGTTTGTAAAAAAAGAAATAACGTGCAGGTAATATAAAGAAAGCCTAGCTTTTCAATCGTTTAGGAGATTTTGTAATGGCATTAAATACCCAACCACATTCGACTGAGGATCAGGAAGTCCAAGATCTAGACTTCGCGAATCAAGCTTCAGAGACACCGATGCGTTCTATCGAAAGTGAAATTGTGCCGGTTGCAGAGATTGAAGAAGCGCAAAATGTTCGAAGCGTGACAGAAGACTTGGCAGAACCCATCGTTGCAACCCCAGAAGAAGTTCCATTTGAAGAAAGAACGATGGATAGGGTTGATGCCACAATTATTGGCAATGCAATCGAAGGTGGGCGTGATGTGCGATTGCCATTAATTGGTCATTTGCCGCTGCAGAAGCAGATTCGTTATTTATTGATCGCAATGTCGGTGTCCTTGGTATTGAGTGCGATCTTTGTTTGGTTGAATGCGAGTCAATCTGCATTGATTTCTACGCAAGCACAGATTGCCGGCGAGGTCTTGATGCACTCGCAACGTATCGGTAAGGCAGCGCCAAACGCGATTTACGGCAAACCTGCAGCGTTTTCGCAATTGGAAGAGAGTCAGAAAGCAATTAATTCAAACTTGAATGTATTGATTAATGGCGGCGACTATAAAGGCCGTACAATTTCTAAACCAGGCTCAGCAGCTGAACCAGTTTTGGCTGCCACCAAACGTGCTTGGTCTAATTCGAATAATGCCGCAACCGTCGTTTTGAAAACCAAGAAAGAGTTGGCTGGATTTAGAGATGACTTGGAGAACATGAACTTGTTGTCTCCAACACTGGCAAGTTTATCTGATGAAATTTCCACGCAAAAAGTACAAAGCGGTGCGTCTGCACAAGCGATTTTCGCGTCCGGCCAATTAGTTATGTTGACGCAACGTCTGGCTCGAAGCGCGAGTGAATTCATGACACCAGAAGGTATTAATCCAGAAAAAGCATTCTTGTTAGGAAAAGATGCAAACACCTTCTATGAGTTGGTTGAAGGCTTTTTGAATGGTAGTGAGATCAATAAACTGGCTGCGACTAAAGAGCCTGCGATCCGCGCCAAATTAACTGAGTTGCAAAAAACGTTTGCTGAATACAGAACGCACGTCAACAATATTTTGGCAAAAAATAACGATTTTATTGAAGCGAAAAAATCGGAACAGTTAATTTTTAACGAAAACGAAGATTTAAAACAAAAAATTTCAGTATTGGAAAAAATTTACACTGCACAGCAAGATTCTACCAATCTGTCATTCTGGTTTTTGATTGTGACTGCCTTATTAGCTCTGGTTTCAGCGACAGGTATTGCGATCGTGTTGTTGCAAGATAGCCGTAATCGTACTAAAGAGGCGAATCAACGCCGCGTTGAGGCCGATGCCCAGATGCAATTGGCGCAAAAGCAAGAGGAGCAAGCGAACGCCGTAAATGAACAAAATCAGGCTGCGATTTTGCGTTTGATGAATGAGTTGCAGGAAGTGGCGGACGGTGACTTAACGGTTCAAGCGACGGTTTCTGAAGATATTACTGGTGCGATTGCCGACTCTGTTAATTACACGGTGGAAGAGTTGCGTGGTCTGGTAGGTCGCGTTACGAATACTGCGGTGCAAGTTACCTCTGCATCATCTCAAGCGCAAAATATTGCGGATGAATTGTTGGAAGCCTCACATCAACAAGCGCGTGAGATTGTTGATGCCGGTAAAGCGATTACTACGATGGCAAACGATATTACCGAAGTTTCCCGCTCTGCAAATGAATCTGCCGAGGTTGCGCGTCAATCAGTTGCTGCGGCGGAGCAAGGTGCCTTAGCGGTGGAAAATACGATCAAGGGCATGAACGAGATTCGTGAGCAGATCCAGGAAACTTCTAAACGTATTAAACGTCTTGGTGAATCTTCACAAGAGATTGGTGAGATCACAGAGTTGATTTCCGATATTACCGAACAGACCAACGTCTTGGCGTTGAATGCGGCGATTCAGGCAGCATCCGCGGGTGAAGCGGGTCGAGGTTTCTCTGTGGTTGCGGAAGAGGTTCAGCGATTAGCGGAACGTTCAGCTGAAGCGACCAAGCAGATTGGTGCTCTGGTTCGCACGATTCAAACGGATACGCACGATGCGGTTGCCGCGATGGAAAAATCAACTCAGGGTGTGGTTGAAGGAGCAAAACTTTCCGATGCGGCGGGTACGGCTTTGTCAGAAATTCGTAGCGTTTCTAACCGTCTTGCGGAGTTGATTCAAGGTATTTCACTGTCAACCGAGCAACAGGCGACATCAGCAAATGGCGTTGCGCAAAATATTGAACATATTTTGACGATTACTGAAAAAACACAAAACGGTACGCAACAAACCTCACTCTCCATTAAAGACTTGTCTAAGTTAGCGGAAGAATTGAAGAACTCAGTGTCTCGATTCCGGGTTACTGCCTGATTTTAGACAGCAAGTTAGATTGATTTAACTTGATCATGTATGCAACGCGAGAAACTAGCTTTCTCGCTTATAGAGTTTGCGGGGTTTAAGAATGACATCAGGTTCTTCTAAATCATCAGATTTAGGACAAGAGCAATTTGATATTGCGCCCTTGTCCTGGGTGATGACGGAGTTGCGAGAAGCGCTCTCCAGTGCGGGTAAATTGTTGGTTGCGGCTATTGGTCAAGACGCTGATGCACAGGCAACGTCTTTATTACAGGCTAAAAGTTATTTACATCAAGCCCATGGCGCCCTCCAAATTGTTGAAATTGAGGGTGTCGCAATCGTTACTGAGACGGTTGAAGAACTAATAGAAAAAATCCAGGCCGGCAAACTTGAGAATTCTCAAGATGTGGCAAACAAAATCACGGAAGCCTTTTATGCGGTGC
Organism: Undibacterium sp. GW821-FHT11H02; assembly: GCF_058808015.1. Lineage (NCBI taxonomy): Bacteria > Pseudomonadati > Pseudomonadota > Betaproteobacteria > Burkholderiales > Oxalobacteraceae > Undibacterium > Undibacterium sp. GW821-FHT11H02. The sequence goes on from NZ_JBXARG010000011.1 coordinate 14,287, forward strand.
TACGTTATTTGGAGGATTTGTTAGCTGGCAATGCGCAGCAGCCGGTAAGACTGTATCCTGAGTATCGGGCCTTGTTGGAATTGAAAGGTGCTGAGCGCATTCATCCTGCGGATTTATTTTTTCCATCTCTTTCTGTACAAGAAAAAATTCCTGAATTGACTTTGTCAGCAAACCCAGCTGCGATAAATTACAGCGCGATACGTTTGCGGTTTGAAAAGCTGTTATTGACATTGTTGACTAGTAAAAATGCGGATGCTAAGCAAGACTCGTCTAAGCAGATGAGTGTGTTGATTCACGAAATTGAACAAGCTCAGACCACCTCACAAACCAAGGCATTTTGGTTGGTGATGCGAGCGTTTTCGGAGTCAACGGCTCAGGTTGAAGCCAAAGATGAGCGGCATATTAAACAAATTTGGGGCCGCATTAATTTGCAAATCCGACGCCTGGTTGAAGGAAATACCAGTGTGCCAGAGCGCTTGCTACGTGATGCCCTTTTTTTTATTGCCCAAGTTAAAGAGCCATCTGCTTTCGTGTCGCAGATTCGCAAAGCCTACCAGTTAGATAATCACGTACCACTTGATTACGATCAAAAACGCTATGGTTTGATTGCGCCGCATGTGCTTGCATCCGCCAAAGAATTACTGGGCAATATTAAAAATTTGTGGGGCAGAATCTCCAACGGGGACACCGGTTTATCCGATAAATTTTTTCAAAAAATGAAAGATTTGGCGGAGTTGGGGAACGGCTTGCAATCGCCTCCATTGGCTAAATTATTGCGTGAATTAAATGGCATGGCGAGTCATGCGGTACGTGCGCAAGATCAAGAGCGTATGGGGCTGGAACTCGCTACATGCTTATTGTTTTTAGAAAACGCATTTGAACAGATCACGCATTTGCCCGCTAATTTTGCAACACGGGCGGACGAGATTTCTGCACGATTATTGTCGGTCGTGGGGGGGGAATCTCCCGGAAGTCAAGCAAGTTGGATAGGTGAAATTTCACGCGAAGCTCAGCAACGCCAAACTATGACGGCATTAGTTGGCGAGATGCAGGTGAGTTTGAAACATGCTGAAAAAGCTTTGGATGAGCATTTCCGTGATGTATCGAATATGGCAATCTTAGCGCCAGTTGATGGAACGCTTGCACAAATCGGCGGTGCGCTCGCGATTCTCGATCAGGAGGAGGCATTAGCGGCGGTAGCGTATACTCGTGAACTCGTCAAACAGTGCATGAGCAGCGAAGGGCCTGCTGGAATTGATATTTCAGCCTTACATCAAAAGGTTGCGCAAAATGTTGGTGCATTGTCCTTTTTTATTGAGACTTTACAGAGCCAGCCGGAGTTTGCTAAAAAACGCTTTGTGTTCGATGCAGAAGAAGGAATTTTTCAGTCTAAGCTTTTGGAAAAAGCGCCTGAAAAGGAATTATTACCTTCGGTTCCCTTAGAAACGAATGCGGAGTCAACGCCTGTTGTAACAGCAGAGCAAGATTTGCTGCAGCAACAAAAAGAATCAGAACGTTTGCTCGCGTCCTTGGTGGATGCACCGCAAAACTCTGAATTACAGGCTCAGCTAAAAGACTCGCTCGACCACGAACGTTCTTACGCGGCTCTGTTAGATGACAGTGAGGCGAGCGCCCGTGCTAAAACAGCGATCGATTTATTGGCGCATACCGATTTTTCACATCCTGATGCAGCGTTGAATGAAATTGTTGCTGCCACGACCCAAACGGATACCTCACCTGAAATTCAATTGTCTCAGGAATTGCCTGAAACAGAGGCTGAGATTGATGCGGAGTTGTTGGAAATTTTCCTCATGGAAGCTGATGAAGTTTTAGCAGCAGTACGTGAAAATATTCCATTGTCGCGCCACGATAGTGCTAATCAGGAATATTTGATACGCCTGCGCCGCTCTTTCCATACCCTAAAAGGTAGTGGGCGTATGGTTGGGTTGAATGTGTTTGGCGAGGGTGCTTGGAACATAGAGCAGGTAATGAATCTATGGCTCTCAGATTCGCGCTCAGGTACAGATGCTTTGTATGCTTTGCTTGAGTATGCTGCAACTGAAATGTTTGATTGGGTAGAGGAACTGAAAACCACCGGTAATTCTAGTCGGAATTCTGAAGCGATTATTGCTGCAGCTTTAAGAGTAAAAGAAGGATTGCCATTTAGTGTTGAAACGCAAGTAGTTACTAAACTTGATTCCGCGGAAACTACTCCAAATCTTGTGCCTGAGTTGGACTCCGTCGAGCTTGCACCTACTCTATCTGTGCCCGATGCTGAAGAAATTGTCGCGCCGGAATTGATGCTTGCTGAAGATTTAATCGATGTTCCGGAATTGAGTTTGCCGGTTGATCAGGCTTTGGCCTTGAATGCTGAGTCGCAGGTTGATGCCGATAGTGCTGCAATAGCTGGCAATGTAAGTGAGAGTTCCGGTATATCTTCTCCTGCCTTCGCGTTCGACATTTCCGTTCCTGAGTCGATCGAAACTTCAGGTGAACGTCGAATTGATGAACCAGTTTTTGCTGAAATAGCCGCTGAAGAACAATTTACTGCAGAAGTTATTGGTAGTGCAGTTGATGAAAACGACGGTTTGCTCGTTGCTCCAAACACAGAAGAAACGATTGTTGGCGTAGTTAGCGCTGAAACTGAATTGCCGATGATGTCGGATGTCTTAAGCGACTTGATGATGGATGCAAGTGAACTGCTTGTGGAGCCGCTTGATCGCCAGGCAAATGACGTTGCCACAGATGATATACCTTTGCTTGCTATAGAAACAGAACAAGCACTGGAGTCGCAGCAGCAGACTGCGCAAATTATAGAATTTCCAGATTTTTCTATGCCGGTTTCGAAAGAAAACGATAATACGAAACGCATAGGTGAAATTGAAATCAGTCTGCCTCTGCACACTATTTATATGGCAGAGACCGATGAAATCGTTCGTTTCTTAGCACAAGATTTTGCTGAATGGCGCCATGAGCCTACTCGCCCGGTTTCCCGACTTGCGGTGCATGCAGCACATTCTTTAGCAGGCAGTTCTGCGACAGTTGGATTGTTCGCGGCGCAAGAAATCGCGCATAGCTTAGAAAATGTATTGCAGCGCTTAGAGCGTCATCCAGTGAGTTTAGAGACTTCTGAATTCGACACTTTGGATCATACGGTTGAGTGTGTGAAGTTCATGTTGCAAAAATTTGCTTTGTCTGAAATGGCGGATAGGGCACCAATTGAAAATCAAAAACTGGGCCAGTTGCTAGAGGCGGTTATTGCCCGTTCGAATGTGGGTGATGACGAGGAATTCATTACTTCGACCAATGAGCGTTTAGATCCTGTGATGTTGGATACTGCGCCAGTAGAAAGTGACGAATCTGGAAATGCCGAAGCCTTGATCGTAGCGTTGCCGGTTGAAAATGAACAGCTTGAAGTTGCTTTGCCAGAAGATGTCCCACCGGAAGTTTCCCAGGACATACAAAGTAGCCATGATTTTGTATCTAGTGTTGAAGCGACTTTGTCGGAAGTTGAAGATGTAATCGCTGCCGAGCAAGAATACCCTGTGTCGGATGTCGCGGCAGAGGATCTCGTTGTTCCAGTGTCTGCTGAGGTGATGCTCGAGCCAACCAATGTGTTCGATCCGGAAGAAATGCTTGAATCAAGTGCTGTTTTGGCGCAGCCTGTAGAAGTAGTGTCTGAAGTGACTGACACTTTAGAGATGACAGCGACTGAAGAGGTAGCATCAGAATTAGCAGATGCTCTGGAGTTGACGGCTTCTAATGCGTCTGAAGTGCCATTCTCTGAGACCTTAAGCAATCTCGACGCTAACAATAGTGTTGAGATTTCTAGGTTTGATACTACGGTCGCGGTCGCTGCTCCTGCGCCCGTTGCAGAAGCAGAAAATCTGACGAGTCTCGATCGTTCCTCATCGGATATTGAATTAAAAGTTCGCGATGAGATTGATCACGACCTGCTGCCTGTTTTCTTGGAAGAGGGTAATGATCTGTTGCCGATGATAGGTCAATTGCTGAGTTCTTGGCAGCAAAGCCCTGAGGATGACGCCATCCCGCAATCCATTTTGCGTCTGATGCACACTGTTAAAGGTAGTGCCCGTATGGCAGGTGCGATGCAGTTGGGGCAGCACACGCACGATATGGAAACCCGCATCGAAAATTTGATGCATACAGGTAGCACGATTCGTCAACCTTTGCTGGAAGACCTGATTGCTCGCCAGGATTATGCAATGCACTTATTTGAGCGCCTGCAAAATCCCGATCTGGCGGCTGAAACTCTGGAGCCAGCACCTGTTGCGGAGCTGACAGTCGCTCAGGAAATCAATCAATTCCAAGATGCAATGCAGTCAGGTTTTGTGCCAGAAATTGAGGTAGACAGTGATACCACTACGGATGTTGCCACTGATGAAGCTGTATTGTCTGACATATCAAACGCTACTGAATTAAAGCTTCCTGCTTCAGATTCACCTATTGAATCGAGCAAGCCGCTTGAGTCTTCAGATATCGCAGTTGCTAAGCCGATTAAGATTTCAACTGCGCCACGTCAGTTAGCACCGCAAACGGCTACGGCAGCGGCTTCTGCGCCTGTGCCTTTGGTTCGGGTACGCGCGGATATCTTAGATCGCTTGGTAAACCAGGCAGGTGAAGTTTCAATTGCCCGTTCTAAGTTAGAGAATGAAGTTGATACGTTGAAAGCTTCTTTGTCAGAGTTGACAGAAAACGTGAGCCGTTTGCGTGATCAGTTACGTGAAGTTGAAATTCAGGCGGAAACGCAAATTACCTCGCGCATGGCATTTTCCGGTGATCGTGAATTTGATCCTCTGGAGTTCGATCGCTTCACGCGCTTGCAAGAATTGACTCGTATGATGGCCGAGAGTGTCAGCGACGTTGCCACGGTGCAAACAACTTTAAGTCGCACTATTGAGGGTGCCACGACGGATTTGAATGTACAGGCACGTTTGACACGTGAATTGCAACAAGATCTGATGCGCGTACGTATGATTCCGTTCTCTAGCGTCTCCGAGCGTCTGTATCGCATTGCTCGTCAAACTGCAAAAGAAGTGGATAAACGGGTCAACCTTGATATTCGCGGTACGTCGGTGGAGATCGATCGTAGCGTTTTGGAGAAGATGGTTGCGCCATTCGAGCATATGTTGCGTAACGCAATTGTGCATGGCATAGAAGCGCGTCAAGATCGTGTTGGTCGTGGTAAGAATGAAGTCGGCGAATTATTGATTGAGATTCGCCAAGAGGGTAACGAAGTGGTTATCCATTTCACCGACGACGGACAAGGTTTGAACATTAACCGGATTCGTGAAAAAGCAAAAACGGTGGGTTTGTTGACCGACGAAACTTTTATCAGTGAGTCAGATGTTGTGAATTTGATTTTTGAACCAGGTTTCTCCACCGCCAGCGAAGTGACAGAGTTAGCAGGTCGCGGTGTGGGTATGGACGTGGTTCGCTCGGAAGCAGCTTCACTTGGTGGTCGTGTGTCCGTGACCTCGGTTGAAGGACAGGGCGCGCATTTTACGATCCATTTGCCTTTGACTTTGGCGGTGACGCAGGTTGTTATTTTGAATGCGGGTGGTAAAACTTTTGCCGTACCTTCGGTGTTAGTTGAGCAAGTGCAGCAGTTGAAATCTGCGGCACTGGCAAATGCCTATAACGATGGCTTTATCATGTGGCAAGGTAGTCGCGTCTCTCTGCATTATTTGCCGAGTATGTTAGGCGAACGCGATGCAACTCCTGATACGCAACAATACACGCCGATTTTGATTATGAAGAGCGATAACGAACGCGTTGCAATTCATGTGGATCAGATTATTGGTAACCGCGAGGTCGTTGTCAAAAACGTTGGCCCGCAATTAGCGCGTATGATCGGTATCGCTGGTGCGACCGTACTTGGTTCTGGCAATATTGTTTTGATTTTGAATCCTGTACCTTTAGCGCAGAAATTGGAACATGAACGAGCCAAGTTGCCTGAAACTGTGGTTGATAGTCAAGATATGGGGGCCGTCGCCGAGATGGTGGAACAAGCCTCAGTACCAACACAAGTTACACCAGTTCAAGGCTTACGCTCGCATCACATTGTCATGGTGGTGGATGACTCTTTAACTGTGCGTCGCGTTACGCAACGTTTGTTGGTACGTGAAGGTTATCAGGTCGTGTTGGCGAAAGACGGTATTGATGCTTTGGAACAATTGCAGTCGATTACCCCAGACGTGATGCTGGTGGATATTGAAATGCCACGTATGGATGGATTCGATTTGACGCGTAACGTTCGTAGTGATTCCAGAACTACGCATATTCCAATTATCATGATCACGTCGCGTACTGCGGATAAACATCGCAATTACGCGGCCGAGCTTGGTGTCAATGAGTACTTCGGTAAGCCTTATCGTGAAGATGACTTGTTAGCGGCGATCAGCGGTTTTGTGAGTCAGCAAACAGAAGTGATTTCATAGATTCACAGAGTCAGTTGTAAACAATACGCCTCGAAAGCTTGAGCTCATTCGAGGCGTTTTTTTATTCGATGGCGACTTTTTTGACGACGCTATATCGTTCTAAAGTCCTTTTCCTAGCAAGCGCATGTTCGATAATGGGTAAGGGATAGTCTTCACCCAAGTTTAAATTTGCCATTTTTAATTCCATAGCACTGAGCTTCCAAGGGGCGTGAATCTGGCGTGCATTTAAAGCGGAAAGCTGTGGTAAATAGCGGCGTATAAATTTACCTTCTGTATCGAATTTTTCGGATTGTGTGATGGGATTGAAGATGCGGAAATAAGGCTGTGCATCGCAGCCAGTCGACGCCGCCCACTGCCAACCGCCGTTATTGGCGGATAAGTCGAAGTCATTGAGATGTAAGGCAAAATACGCTTCGCCCCAACGCCAGTCTATGCCCAAGTCTTTCACTAAAAAACTAGCCACGACCATACGCAGGCGATTGTGCATGTAACCAGTTTGGTTCAATTGCAACATCGCGGCATCGACTAAAGGATATCCGGTTTTGCCATCGCACCAAGCTTGGAATAATTGCTTTGCGTGTGCTCCATTTTCCCACTGTATCGCATCGTATTCTGGTTTAAACGACTGACCAATCACACGCGGATGATGGTGCAAGATCATGAAATAAAAATCACGCCAGATGAGCTCGGATAGCCAAACACTTGCACCTTGCAAGCTGCTGGCTGTTCGTATGTTACGCATTGCCTGAGCAACCAGGTACCGTATTGACACAGTGCCAAAACGTAAATGCACGGATAGGTAAGAGGGGCCCTTTACCGCAGGGAAATCACGTGTATTACCGTATTGATCTATGCGCGATAGAAAATCTTCTAATAGTGCTGAGCCTGCCGCCATGCCGCCGCGTAGTTTTAGCTCTCCCTCGTTAAGTTCTTCGAAACCCATGTCCGCAAGACATGGTAGCGAGTTATCAATATGCTTTGCCAAATGGTGTGCATATTTTTCTATTGGATAGGCCTTAAAGTAAAAATCGGCGGCCCCCTCAGTTTCGCTGGCGAGTTTTTTTAGCCAGGCATTTTTGTAGGGAGTGAATACAGAGAATGGCTTTGCAGCCAGACTCAATACTTCATCAATCTCAAAAATAACTTGATCTTTAGTCGAAACGAAGTCGCAGTTGAAACTTCTTAAAGTAAGCTCGACTGCCTGATCGCGCTCTTGTGCAGCCGGCTCATAGTCGCGATTGACGAATACGGCATTGACTTCCAATTGTGCTGCCAGGCGAGGAATCTCTTGCCGTGGATCGCCATAGCGCACGATCAGACTGCCACCTAGTTTTTCTATTTCCTGACGTAATTCAACAATGCTTTGATGAATAAATTGAACCCGGCGATCACGTTTGGGGAGCTGCTGCAAAATCTTATGATCAAATACAAAGACGCAATAGCATGCAGATGATTGCTTTAAGGCTTGATATAGCGCTGCATGATCAAAACTACGTAAATCACGGCGAAACCAGACTAAGCTTTTGAAATAGGTCATTTTTTTGCGAAATAGTTAATGTGAAAATAGTGATTTACGGTTTCCGTACTCGCGGATGGATAGGATGGTATAGAACGGCATACCGAACTTGTGCGCGGAACCATAGCACAGATCAAAAAACTCGGCTAAAACTGATAAAATACTGGGATGAAGAAGCAAAAAACACTACATTCCCCAGTCGACGACTTTGAGGGAGAGGAAATCGAACTGGTTGGCTATGATTTTTCTGACACACTAGACTCTATGATCAAGCTCAAAGTCGGCACTATCAAAGACGAAGTCGCAGCGCAATCGCTGGATTTAAGTAATCATTTTCTGATTGCGATGCCGAACATGATGGATCCCATCTTTGGTGGCACTTTGATTTATGTCTGTGAGCATAATGCACGCGGTGCCATGGGCATGGTGATTAACCGCCCGACCGACATGACGATTGCTGATTTGTTTGAACGTATCGATTTGCAGTTAGAGATTATTCCTAATTCGCACCCTATGGGACAGCATCCCGTGCTGTTTGGCGGACCGGTTCAAAGTGATCGTGGTTTCATTTTACATGCCCCTGCGGGTGAGTATTCATCTTCCTTAAGAGTCACAGATGAAGTCAGTTTTACGACCTCGCGCGATATTTTAGAGTCCTTAGCAGCTGGTGAGGCGCCGCAACGCTTGCTACTCAGCATTGGTTATTCCGGCTGGGGGGCAGGGCAGTTAGAACAAGAAATTTTAGCGAATGGCTGGTTGACGGTTCCTGCTGATTTGAGTGTGATGTTTGATCTGCCCATTGAAGAGCGTTTTGATGCCGCGATGAAGTTACTGGGTTTTGATCCATTGATGCTGGCATCTGTCGCGGGACACGCTTAATGAGTCTCATACCGACTGGTGAAACTGCTCAACTAAGTGGCTGCATCTTGGCATTTGATTTTGGCCTAAAACGTATAGGCGTCGCGGTCGGCAATACTATGCTCAGACAGGCACAGGCCCTGAGCATTATCAGCGCCGCCAGCAACGATGCAAAATTTGAGGCGATTACCAAGTTAATCCAAGAGTGGCAACCCGTTTTATGTGTGGTTGGCTTGCCCATGCACTCCGATGGCGCGGCACATGAGATGACTGTGCGTTGTCAACGATTTGCTAATCAATTGCATGGACGTTACGGGGTGAAAATCGCATTAGTCGATGAGCGTTATACCTCGGCCATGTTTAAGGTGAAACAGGGCGAGCATATTGATGATCAAGCTGCGGCGCTGATCCTGCAGCAGTATTTTGATCAAACGTAGTCGCAGTTACCAAGGTAGGGAAATAAGCTGGCGCTTGAATCGCCCGGCTTTCAGAATTTTTGATATAGATATGGTGCCAGATCACGACGATGGGATTTGGATCATCCAACCAAAGAATGAGCAATGATGAAAAATCCACAGCTAAATAAACACGGCGAACTTCAACATTTGTTAGCGATTGATGGCTTACCAAAATCCATCATGAATCATATTCTCGATACAGCTTCTTCTTTCGTCAGTATTGGTGAGCGCGAATTAAAAAAAGTCCCTTTAATGCATGGTAAGAGTGTGTTTAATTTGTTCTTCGAAAATTCTACACGCACCCGGACTACCTTTGAGATTGCTGCCAAACGTCTGTCCGCCGATGTGATTAATTTAAATATCGCGGCATCCAGTGCCAGCAAAGGTGAATCTTTACTCGATACGATAGACAACTTAGCTGCCATGCATGCGGATATGTTCGTCGTACGCCATGCCACGTCGGGCGCGCCTTTCCTCATCGCGCAACATTTGAACGATACCAAGCAACATCATGTGCATGTGGTGAATGCCGGTGATGGTCGACATGAGCATCCAACTCAAGGCCTGTTGGATATGTACACGATACGCCACTACAAAAAAGATTTTAGTAATCTGACGGTCGCCATCGTCGGTGACGTTTTGCATAGCCGTGTAGCGCGTTCTGATATTCACGCATTGACTACTTTGGGCGCAGCTGAAGTACGTGTGATTGGTCCTCGAACTTTGTTGCCTGGCGGCTTGGAACAAATGGGCGTACGCGTCTTCACCGATATGAATGAAGGTCTGCGTGGTGTGGACGTGGTGATCATGTTGCGCCTGCAAAATGAACGTATGAGCGGTGCGCTGTTGCCATCGACGCAAGAATACTTCAAACAGTATGGCCTAACGCCAGAGCGTCTAGCATTGGCTAAGCCCGATGCGATTGTGATGCATCCCGGACCTATGAATCGCGGGGTTGAAATTGATTCCGCGGTTGCTGATGGCCCACAGGCTGTGATCCTTTCACAGGTTACTTTTGGGATTGCGGTGCGGATGGCAGTGATGAGCATAGTCTCCGGAACCAATGTGTAAGCAGCTTGATTGAAAGCATGTTAACGACAAAGGTGTAAAGGTCGCACAGAAACCTAAAAAAGACTCTGCGATCTCTGCGCCTCTGCGGTTCAATGTTTTGAAATGACTGTGATGCCTGCATCAATGTAAGCGATGCACATAAGCGATGCACATAAGCGATATCAATTAGATGAAAGTATTTTTTGAAAGAAGCAATATGAATCTTCATATTAGAAATGGCCGTGTGATTGATCCGGCAAATGGCTTGGACGAGCTTAAAGATATCTACATCAGCGAAGGTAAAATTGCCGCTATTGGCGCTCAGCCAGATGGTTTTGTAGTGCAAGACACGATAGATGCCAGTGGCTTAGTGGTAGCACCTGGTTTAGTTGATTTGAGCGCACGCCTACGCGAGCCAGGCTTTGAATATAAAGCGACTCTAGAATCCGAATTGCAGGCTGCTATGCGTGGTGGTGTGACTAGTTTGGTATGCCCACCGGACACGGATCCGGTACTGGATGAAGCAGGCTTAGTTGAAATGCTCAAACAAAGAGCCAAGATGCAACATAAAGCCAATGTTTACCCACTCGGCGCGTTAACGATAGGTCTCAAAGGGCAAAATTTAACCGAGATGGCGGCTTTAACCGAAGCGGGCTGCGTGGGCTTTTCGCAGGCAGAAGAAGCGATTGTCGATACCAATGTCTTGCAACGCGCCTTATCCTACGCGGCGACTTTTTCGTATACGGTATGGTTGCGTCCGCAAGATGCTTTCATTGGTAAAGGCGGCGTCGCGCACAGTGGTCCTTTAGCATCAAGGCTGGGTTTGTCGGGCGTGCCAGTGATGGCAGAAACGATAGCCATGCATACCTTGTTCGAATTAATGCGCGCTACAGGTGCTCGGGTGCATTTGTGTCGCATTTCTTCTGCTACTGGTTTGGAATTGATTCGTCAGGCCAAAAAAGAAGGTTTGGCCCTGACCTGCGACGTTGGTATTCATCATGTGCATTTAACCGACACGGATATCGGTTACTTTGATTCGAACGCACGACTAACGCCACCACTGCGAAGTCAGCGTGACAGAGATGCGATCTTAGTAGCATTGGCGGACGGTACCATCGATGCGATCTGCTCTGATCACACGCCTGTTGATGATGATGAAAAAGCCCTGCCGTTTGCAGAAGCTTCGCCCGGTGCTACTGGATTGGAATTGCTACTGTCACTGGTGGTGAAATGGGCTGACGACAGTCGTGGGACTGTCAGCCTGAGTCAGGCACTCGCAAAAATTACGCGTGATCCTGCCGCTTTGCTTGGTTTGCCCTGTGGTCAAATTGCCGTTGGCGCGGCGGCTGATCTTTGTGTATTTGATCCCAATGCACGTTGGACTGTACAAGCAGATGCCTTGGTCAGCCAAGGCAAACATACACCGTTTATTGGTTATGAATTACCAGGCATGGTAAAGGCTACACTTGTGCATGGACGTGTTGCCTACAAGGCGCCGTAGTCATTTTCCCGAAACGAGTGATGTCCCTGCATTACTCGTTTTACTTGCAACTTTTGAAAATTATTTTATACCGGTGATGCATGCCTAAATTGCGTTTGCTTCGTGTCTTCATGCATATCTTTGCGGGTGTACTTACCTGCGCTATTATTTTTCCTTTTATCGCTTCGACCAAACGTGAAGCACTAGTGCGCCGCTGGTCCTCTCAATTGCTCACTTTGTGTAAGGTGAGCGTACAGTTCAAAGATCAGAGTGGTGGTCAGATGGCTGACCATGCTTTAATTATTGCCAATCATGTTTCCTGGCTAGACATCTTTGTGATCAATTCCTGGAATGCCTGTCATTTTGTTGCAAAATCAGATATTCGTAGCTGGCCAATCGCCGGTTGGTTGAGCGCTCAAGCCGGTACGATTTTTCTGGCGCGTGGTAAGCAACGCGAAGTACGCCGTATCTATGAAGGTCTGGTACACCAGTTAAGAGACAATAAACGTATCGCATTTTTTCCTGAAGGAACGACCGGAGCACAGGGTGGGATTTTGCCATTTCACCCGAATCTTTTTGAAGCCGCGATTGAAGCCAAAGTCCCTGTACTGCCATTTGCGGTGCGTTACGTCGATGCGCAAGGCAAGCTTCATCCTGCCGCTGATTTCATCGGTGAGATGACATTTGCGGAGAGTATGAAATTGATTTTGCAAGCGAATGGCATTGTCGCTGAATTGATTCAGCTACCTAGTATTTCCACCGAGGGAGCGCATCGCAGAGAAGTCGCTCAAGTTGCACGTCAAGTGGTGGCGCGTGGTTTGGGTGTTGAAGCGGCTTAGTTTTTAAAACGGTGTGACATGCTGTGGACTTGCTACTTGCACCACTAAGCGATCTGACAAGCGAACCGCGGTCAATTGACCACCCCAGACACAGCCCGTATCCAGACTGATCAAGTCGTCGCGCAATACCAATCCCAGAGTTGACCAGTGCCCAAAAATAATCGTGCAGCTTTGCGTCTTGCGAGACGGGATGTCAAACCATGGCACCAAATGTTCCGGTGCTTCTCCCGCCGCTTCTTTCAGATCAAAATCCATGGCACCATCTGCGTGGCAAAAACGGATACGCGTCAGCCCATTAATAATGCAGCGGGTACGTTCAGCACCTGCTAAATCGTCGTGCCAATTGGCGGGTTGATTGCCGTACATGTTGCGTATCATTTCCAGCCAGTTATCGCTGCGCAATTGTGTCTCGATTTCTTGCGCCAGTTGTAAGGTTTGTGATTGATCCCAGTTCGCAAATACACCAGCATGTACCAAGAGATGGTGTCCATCTTTAGTCGCGATTGCCATAGGACGCTGGCGCAACCAATGCAATAGTTCTTCGCGATCGTCGGCTTGTAATATCGCCTCTAAAGTATCGCTGCGATGTGCAGTGCGTATGCCATTTGCCACAGCTAGCAGATGTAAATCGTGATTGCCCAACACGGATTCAGCACGCGCACCTAAGCTTTTTACTAGACGCAAAGTGTCAAGTGACTTCGGCCCGCGATTGACCAGATCTCCCGCAAATAATAAACGCGATTGCGGATCTATCGCGTCGATTTTTTCTAGCAGTTCAATCAGTTGGTCGTAACAACCTTGTACATCACCGATGACAAATGTGTTCGGCATACTATTGATCAGCGCCTAGACGTTTTGCCTCACTGCGACTGATTAAGGCAGCTTGTTTCTCTTGCTCCCGCATACTGGCGGTGAGCATAGTTGGCCAGCCTATTAAGTGTTGTTCACTGATTTCAGCTAAGGCGCGCAGTCCGTCGGGCGATTCATTTAAACACGGAATATAATTGAAAGTCTGGCCACCAGCAGTTAAGAAAGCTTGCCGCACTTCCATTGCAATTTCTTCCAAAGTTTCTAAACAGTCTGCCAAAAATCCCGGACACACAACATCAATACGTTTCACACCTTGTTTCGCCAGCGCTTGTACCGTTGGTTCAGTGTAGGGCTGTAACCATTCAGCGCGACCCAAACGCGATTGAAAGGTGACGATGTAATCTTCTTTGCTTAAGCCCAATTGTTCAGCTAGTAAGCGGGCGGTTTTATAGCATTCGCAGTGATAGGGATCGCCACGCAACAAAAATGCTTTTGGTAATCCATGAAAACTCATCACCAATTTTTCTGGTTTGCCGTGGGTTTCCCACGACTTTAAAATTGAATTTTTGAGCGCTTGTATGTAGGCCGGATGGTCGTGATAGTTTTTGATAAAGCGCAGTTCAGGAATGTTGCGTGTTTGTTGATAGTATTGAGTCACTGCATCAAAATTCGATGCGGTGGTAGTCGCAGAATATTGCGGATACGCCGGCAAGATCAAGATGCGTTCATAGCCATCGACTTTCAGTTGTGCCAAAACTTCGGGAATAGATGGAGAACCGTAACGCATGGCAAATGTCACATGGACTTCGTGACCACGTTCACCTAAATAGCCTTTGAGTAGCAAAGCTTGTTTGCGCGTATGAACCAATAATGGCGATCCATCGTTGGTCCAGATTGAGGCGTATTTTTCAGCGGATTTCTTGGAACGGAAGGGCAGGATGATCAAGTTTAAGATCAGCCACCAGATTGCACGCGGAATTTCTACGACACGCTGATCCCACAAAAATTGTTTTAGATAGCGCCTCACCGCACCTGGTGTCGGCGCATCGGGCGTACCCAAATTAATTAGAACTACGGCAGTCTTGTGTAACTTGCCATGCGAGTGATCAGGTTCTTTTAAGAAAGCCATTTTTTATTTTTCCTTACTTCTATTCGGTGAGCGCAATGTTAGTGCATTGCGGCTTTATAAAGCGAGCAGCTCTCTTGCGTGTTTGCGGGTGGTCGCTGTGATTTCTATGCCGCCTAACATGCGCGCAATTTCTTCCACGCGTTGTTTGTTATCGAGTGCAGCGATTTGTGAATAAGTCTTGCCGGCCTCTTGTGTTTTACTGACTTCAAAGTGTTGATTTCCCTGACTTGCCACTTGCGGTAAATGGGTGACGCATAAGACTTGGCGATCTTGTCCTAAACGTTTCAATAGTCGTCCCACAACTTCGGCAACACCACCGCCGATGCCGCTATCAACTTCGTCGAAGATCAAAGTTGGCGTCGCTGTTGCGCACGATGTGATCACCGAAATCGCTAAAGAAATTCGTGCTAATTCGCCACCCGATGCGACCTTGGCGAGGGGACGCACTTGAACACCGGCATGACCTGCTACCATAAATTCGATTTGCTCTAAACCCGTTGCGCTAGGCTCGCAGGCAGCTAGCTCGATCGTGAATCGTCCGCCCGACATGCTCAGATCTTGCATCGCTGTGGTGACTGCATTGCCTAAATCCTTAGCGACAATCTGGCGTTTTGCACTGAGTTTTTTTGCCAATGTTAAATAATTTTGTTGTGCTTGTTCTTCTTGCTTTTTGAGTGAATCAATATCGGAAGCGCCGGACAATTGTTGTAATTGCGTATTCAATTGTTGCAGTTCATCGATCAAATTATCAGGTTCAACATGGAAGCGCCGCGCGGTACTATGCAGACTCTCAACTCGTGCTTCTACTTCCCTTAAGCGAGCCGGGTCAAGTTCTATGCGTCCGAGATAATCGTTTAAAGCATAAGAACATTCTTGTAAATTAATCCGTGCGGAATCAAGTGATTCAATAACGGGTTTCAATTTACTATCAAATTCTTCCAACTTGCTGATTCTCTGTAGTAGTCCAGATAACTGCGACAGTAAAGGATGTTCAGATTCAGAGATCAGATCGGCTGCTTCTTGCGCCCCTTCTAACAGGCTGGCTGCATGAGCGAGGCGGCTATGCTCTTGATTGATGGACTCCCATTCACCTTTTTTAAGCTGCAATTTGTCGAGTTCACCGACTTGCCACTCCAGGCGCTGCCGTTCCTGCAAAATATTTTTTGCGTTTTGCTCAAATTCTTCACGTTGCTTTGCGAGATTGCGCCAATGCTTATACAAGCGCGCAACTTCAGCCGCATCGGCTTGTAAGCCACCTTGCATATCAAGTAGATTGCGTTGCGCATCGTTCTTCAATAAAGACTGGTGGGCATGTTGACCATGAATATCGACTAAAAGCTCACCGAGTTCACGTAGCTGTGTTGCGCTTGCGGTAATGCCGTTGATATAGGCTTTAGTGCGACCTGCGTTGTCGATGACTCGACGTATGATGAGTTGTCCATCTTCGCTGGCAAAATCTTTATCCCTGAGCCAAGCCGTGGTTTCTGCATTGCAGGAAAATTCCGCAGAGATATCGGCTTTTTGTGCAGCTTCTCGTACCATGCTGGCATCGCCGCGGCCCCCCAAAGCCAAGGCCAGCGCATCAATCAGTATCGATTTGCCAGCACCAGTTTCACCAGTAAAGACCGTGAAGCCAGCAGAGAATTCTAGTTCTATCGTATCGACGATAACAAAATCACGAATAGCAAGCGTGCGCAGCATAGGTTTCGATTTGAAAAAGTAAAATGGGTAAATACCGCATTGTGATAAAAATTAGCCGAAAGGCGAGCTTATTTTACCTTAGAGCAGACAGTATGAGCTTGGAAAGCACTGTATTTATGCACAGGACTTTGTGGGACAAAATTTAGTTAAGTGCACCTTCAACCGATGGGTACTCATTCCAATGTAGTTTTTCACGCAGGGTATGGTAATAGTTCCAACCTTCTGGGTGTAGAAAGGTGATGTGGTGGGTGGAGCGGCTGATGACGACTTGATCTTTGTGATTTAAGTTGGCGAATGACTGCATATCAAAATTCACGCTGGCATCGCGACCCGCCACAATTTCTACTCGTATCACGCTGGTTTCTGGCAGCACAATGGGACGATTTGATAAGGCATGTGGCGCAATCGGTACCATCGCGATGCCACCTAAGCTAGGATGTAGGAGTGGTCCGCCCGCAGACAAGGCATACGCGGTGGAGCCTGTTGGTGTAGAAACAATTAAGCCATCTGAACGCTGGTTGTACATAAAATGCTCATCAACTTCGACCCGTAATTCGATCATGCCTGAGCCTGCGCCGCGTGATAAGACGATGTCATTGAAAGCGACGCCGCTAAATATCTGTTCACCATCACGTACCACAATCGCTTCCAGCATGCAGCGTTGTTCTGCGACGTGCTTGCCATCTAAAATTTGGGCGACTGCGGGAATCATTTGATCGCGCGGAATATCAGTAATAAATCCAAGTCTGCCTTGGTTAATCCCAATTAAGGGGACGTCATAAGGCGCGAGCTGCCTGGCGATGCCGAGCATGGTGCCATCACCACCTAAAACAATCGCGACATCTGCATTTCGACCAATATCGGCGACTGACATTGCGGGAAATTCGTTTAGTGCTAAATTCTGTGCAGAATCTGTGTCAAACAGGACAGCGTGTCCCGCTTCGGCTAAAAAATGTGCTAATTCATTCAACGACTCACCCATGCCTAATGCATTGTATTTACCAATCAAGGCGACGGTTTTTGTGGTTGTTGTCATAGAGAAGCTGCCGGATTTTGAAGAAGGCTTTAGATTACACTATTCTTGCTGAACTGGATGTTTCCATAGCAGCAAAGCTCATGCTTTGTTGCAGAGATAGGAATTTTCATAGCTCGTTTGTGACATGAGAACTACTTACTTATCAACATTTCGTAGATCGAGAAAATAGAAAAATTCTGAATTTCTTTTGTAGCCCAGCGATTCATACAAAGTTTGTCCTCTGATATTGTCATGCCCAGTCTCTAAAAATAGCCCCTTTGCGTTTGTGTCGATAGCAAATTGGCGCGCGCGATTCATAAGGAGTCGGGCGACTCCGCTGCGTCTGGCCGCTTCACTGACAAATAAATCATTTAAAGTCCACTGACGCATGGCGGACACAGAAGAAAAACTTGGATAAAGCTGCACAAAGCCCAAGCCGCGCTCCATCTCGTCTATAGCAAAAAAAATGATGGACTCGTTTTTTTGTAGGCGTTCGGATAAAAAATTTTCTGCTAATTCGACATCGCTGGTTTGTTGGTAGAACACGCGGTAAGCGTCAAATAAGGGGGCAATCAAATGAAGGTCTTGTATCGTCGCTTGTTGAATATGTATAGTCATTGTCAGTCTTTCTTCGATCATTTTTTGCGTTTTAGGTCAGGCGCTCGCCATTATAAATCGGTATCAGTCCCGGGCAGAACCCGCACTGTGTTGAGCTTTGTATTAGTTTCATCTAAGTTCTACGTATAATTGAGTATCGATTCAACGAAATTTAATGCAATTTAATGCCTTTAGGCGCTATGTCAAAAATGATTTTTCTATGACCCATATCGTGATCGCTGGTGCAGGAATCGCCGGACTGGCTTCGGCAATTTTTTTGACTCGTCAGGGGAATCAAGTCGACGTGTATGAACAGGTCGCCGATCCTACACCGGTGGGGGCTGGTTTGTTGTTGCAGCCTAGTGGACAGGCGATGTTGCTGAGTTTGGGCTTGTTGGATGCCGTAAAAGAAAAGGCGGCAATAGTGCGCAGCCTTGAAGGCTATACCGGGACATGGAAGACGCTGGATTTACATTACCAATTTGTGCGACGAGACTGGTTTGGATTGGGCATTCATAGGGCCCATCTACATCAGATATTGTGGCAATGTGCGCAGGACTTGGGCGTGGCGATACATCTGGGAAATGGCATCAGCTCATTTACGCAAGACGCGCAGCGTGTGTACATCCAGCATCAACGTGGAAGTCTGCAGGCCGATGGACTTATCATCGCGAATGGTGCGCGTTCCTTATTGCGCGATCAACTCGATATAGTCCAAAGCCACAGGCCGTATCCCTGGGGTGCATATTGGGCAGTGTTGGATAAAGAAGATTGGCCTTTCCCACATATCCTGATGCAACGCTATCGTGGAGCTCACCTTATGTTGGGCGTATTGCCAACGGGGCTTAATCCCGCGACAAACAAGACCTGCTACTCTTTGTTTTGGAGTTTGCCTAAATCAGCGTTCGCCGAATATCGGTTGGCGGGTTTGCCTGGCCTGATCGAACGTATCCGTAAAGTGTGGCCGGAAGTGGCAGATTGGCTGGCTAGTGTTCCTGAGGCTGCGATTGCAATTGCTGAATACGCTGATGTCCGGCTGGCGTCTTATCATCAGGATCGTATTGTTGTTTTAGGCGATGCCGCGCATGCGATGAGTCCGCAATTGGGACAGGGCGCGAATATGGCCTTGATTGATGCGAGGATTTTGGCGCAATGTATAGAAAATGCGGATGTGACCCCAGCCATGGGGCAGAATTCGCTTATAGCAGCTTTTGCCAATTATTCGCGTAGGCGTAGTCAACATATTGCTTACTATCAAATGGTGAGTCGTATCATGACGCCTTTATATCAGTCTGACTATCCAGTTGGCTGGTTGCGAGATCTGGGAACGCTGGCTGGTCGCCATATACCTGCTATGTATAGACAATATTTATTAACTCTGTGCGGTGCTAAGCAAGGTATTTTTGACTTGCGCGCTGCGATTGCTGATTTATAGGTAGCCAGAGCGCCTTTGATTAAAGCCCGCGTATTTTTGAATTGCACTGAACTTATTTGATCTTAAAGCTAGTCCATACTATGAGCATCAAAGCCCTGATATTTGATCTTGATGACACTTTGTGGCCGGTCGTGCCCGTGATTCAGCACGCCGAATCGACTCTGCATGCGTGGATTGCAACACAACTGCCCTCGGTGGTTGAAACCTATACGATAGAAGCCTTGCGCGAGCGACGTCAGGCCCTAGTTGCTACAAATCCGCGTTTTAGCTACGACCTTTGGGCTTTGCGCCATACCTTGTTGCAGCAAGTATTTAGCGAGCACGATGCCCATCCTAGCCTCGCCGATGAGGCCATGCAAGTTTTTGCCCATGCGCGCAATAAGGTGGATTTTTTTGATGACGTGATGCCGGCCCTTGATGCACTCAAAGAACATTATGTCTTAGGTTCTATCTCAAATGGTTTTGCCGATATAGCTGCGATAGGCTTAAGCCAGCACTTTTCTGTTTCGTTGGCGGCACATCAATTTGGCTGCGCTAAGCCCGATCCCAAGATTTTTTGTGCCATGATAGAACACTTGAAACTAAGCCCTAACGAGCTCATGTATATTGGTGATGATTTGCGTTTGGATGTGCAGGGTGCTCAACGAGTGGGGATGGCTGCGGCTTGGGTTAACCGACGCGGACTTGCGCTTGCTGAGACAGGCTTAGATATAAAACCGGATTTAATTGTGAAAGATTTGCAAGAATTGTTGCTGAAACTGAGTTGACATGCCGACTTTGGCAACAAGTAGGATAATTAATAAGGCAATCTATAAGATCATAAATAAATTAAGCTTAGTTTACGTAACAATGGGGTGTTTCTGCTTAAGCTAGCCTAATATAAAAATATGCAACTCGATAATCGCGCTCAAACATTACTCAAAGCTCTGGTGGAAAGGTATATTGCCGATGGCCAGCCGGTAGGCTCACGTGAGCTTTCGAAAATTTCTGGCCTGGAGCTGTCGCCAGCGACCATACGGAATGTCATGTCAGATCTGGAGGAAATGGGCTTTGTCACCAGCCCACATACGTCATCGGGGCGGATTCCGACACCACGTGGATATCGGGTCTTTGTTGATCAGTTATTGACGGTGCAGGATATCGATGAATCGGTATTGGAAACGGCATTAGGTGCGCGTTTGCAATCATCAATCATGACGGGTTCACCACAAAAAATCATTGCTAACGCAGCGCAAGTTTTGTCTTCATTGTCGCAATTTGCGGGTGTAGTGATGACCGCGAAACAGGAATCCATCTTCAAGCAAGTTGAATTTTTGCGTTTGTCAGAAAAACGTATTTTGTTGGTCGTGGTGGCCCCAAATGACGAAGTGCATAATCGCCTCTTATTGACGGATGTGGATTACACACCATCGCAATTAATTCAGGCGGCGAATTACTTGAATCAGCATTTTGCCGGACAAAGTTTTGACCAGGCACGCTTGAGTATTAAGCATGAATTACGCGCATTGCAAGGTGATATGAATCGACTGATGCAGACCGCCTTAGAAGCTGGTAGTCAGGCTATGGCCGAGAATGCAGATGATATGATCATCTCAGGTGAACGCAATTTGCTCAATGTCAGTGATCTGTCATCGAATATGTCTTCCTTAAGGCGTTTGTTTGATTTATTTGAACAAAAGAGTGGTTTAATGCAGTTATTAGATGTGTCTAGTAATGCGTCTGGCGTGCGTATCTTTATTGGTGGTGAATCACAGCTAGTGCCAATGGAAGAAATGAGTATTGTGACTGCGCCTTATGAAGTGAATGGACGTATTGTGGGCACTCTGGGTGTAATTGGTCCGACCCGGATGGCCTACGAGCGCGTGATTCCCATTGTGGATATCACTGCAAAGTTATTGTCGAATGCACTTAATCATTAGCCTGCTAAACTGCTTATGTTCTGAATAAGAAGTGATGCAATAAGCGATTCGGCAAAAAATTAATTAAACCTCAATTAGCGTGTTCAAAATGGCAGACAATAAAGATATCTCAGTATTAATTGTGGACGACAACGATATGACACGCGAAACCTTGCGTGTGATTTTGCGTCACGATGGTTATAACGTGATCGGTGAAGCTTTGGACGGTGATAGCGCTTTAGAAATGGCGACCCGCTTACATCCCGATATTATTTTGCTCGATGTGGTCATGCCGAAAGTCAATGGGGTTGAGGCCTTAAGAAGCATACGCATGGTAATGCAGGATGTCTTTGTACTAATGGTGACAGGGAATAAAGACCAAGAAACAGTATCTGAAGTCGTAAAAAGCGGTATCAGTGGCTATATTATTAAACCCTTTAATGCCAAGAAAGTGTTGGATACGGTGCAAATGGTAGCGCTTAAAGTACGTGCTGCTCGTAGTGCCAAAATAGGCGGGGGAGTCTAATATTTAATAGTAAATTGCTATCCGGATAGTTGATGTCGAATAGATTTGCAAACAAAAAGCTAGCCTTGTATTTCATGCAAGGCTAGCTTTTTATTAAGAGCTGGAGTTTGTTCTTGGCTTATGCTTTAAACTTTATAGTAGATTACTTTTTATTCACGCAATTCACTTTGGTGCAATTTCCATACAGCGCCAGGGAATGCTCAGCAATTGAAAATCCGCGCTCTTCCGCCACTGCATGTTGACGTTTTTCAATCTGCTCATCAAAAAATTCTTCCACTCGTCCGCAATCTAAGCAGACCAAATGATCATGATGTGAGCCTTCGTTTAGTTCAAAAATCGCCTTCCCAGACTCAAAATGATTGCGATGTAATAAGCCAGCTTGTTCAAATTGGGTTAACACGCGATAGACCGTGGCTAGACCTACGTCCATATTTTCTGTTAACAGGATCTTGTAAACATCTTCGGCCGTTAAATGACGAACCGAGCTGTTTTGGAAAATTTCCAGGATTTTCAGACGTGGCAAAGTGGCTTTCAGTCCGCTGGCTTTCAGGTCGGGCGTGTTATTTGTCATGTTTTCAGTCAAAAGAAGGCTAAGTGCTTTATGATATAGGGTTTTAGAGCTAGGTAGAAATTTCTGTTATCTTATCTGAAGTTTTTCCGGTTCGACATTCTTGCTTGAAAATTTGAGGTAGTTTATGCCATTGAACGTATTTAAGAAATCCCAGAGCAAATTGGCTGTATTCGGTACAGCGGCCGTTTTGGTTTTGGTCACTGGCTGTGCCAGTCAGAAGACTGTGGTTGCAGAAGCGGATGCCAATGCGACCAAAGGCACACAAATCGTAAAACCATCGGGTTTTGATAAATTATTTGGTCTGATCTCTCCTTATCGCATTTCTGTACAGCAAGGTAACTTCGTTTCGCAAGAAATGGTATCTCAGTTGAAAGAAGGCATGACTCGTGAGCAAGTGCGCTTCTTATTGGGGACTGCACTGTTGACCGATATGTTCCATGAAGATCGCTGGGATTATCCTTTCCGTATGTTGAAACCGAATGGCGAAGTGATTTCCAGTCGTCTGGCGATTTTCTTTAAATCCAATACCGTTGAGCGTTTCGAAGGCGGCAACTTGCCTACCGAGAAAGAGTATTTGGCACACATCACCAATTCCGCTATCGCATCTCGCATCGAATCCATGCCTACGTCTGAAACACCTAAGAAAAAATAAGTCGAGTTAATTATGTCAGGAATGAAAATTGCTGTAGCCGGTGCTTCCGGCCGCATGGGTAAAATGTTGATTGAAACCATAGCCGCCGCAGATGATGCGAATTTGGCTGGTGCTTTGGATATTCCACAATCTGCTTTTTTAGGTACCGATGCGGGTTTGTCTTTGGGTAAGTTCACAGGCGTGTTAATCGAGTCTGAATTGGCGAAAGGCCTGGCAAATGCAGATTTCTTGATTGATTTCACACGTCCAGAAGGTACTTTAGAGCATCTGAAATATTGTGCTGACCACGGCATCAAAATGATTATCGGGACTACGGGTTTTGATGATGCGGGCAAAGCCGCAATCGTTGAAGCTGCCAAAAAAACCGCCATTGTTTTCGCACCTAACATGAGTGTCGGTGTGAATGTCACACTGAAGCTTTTAGAAATGGCGGCCAAGAGCTTCTCACACGGTTATGACATAGAAATTATCGAGGCGCATCATCGCCATAAAGTCGATGCCCCATCCGGTACCGCGCTCAAAATGGGTGAGGTGATTGCGGATACTTTAGGTCGTGATTTGAAAGAAGTGGGTGTATTCTCCCGCGAAGGCGTGACCGGCGAACGCGACCCATCGTCCATCGGTTTTGCCACGATTCGTGGCGGCGATATCGTCGGTGATCATACGGTGTTGTTCGCTGGTATTGGCGAGCGCGTAGAAATTACTCACAAGTCTTCTAGTCGCGTCACTTATGCCCATGGCAGTTTGCGTGCAGCACGTTTCCTCGCTGATAAGACTACCGGTTTGTACGACATGTATGACGTCTTAGGTTTGAACTAAGCGCAGAGACCGAACTATGCCTATCACTATCAGCCAATACTGGATACAACTTGATACGCTAGGGCGTGCGGTTGCATTGCTTTTGATTTTGATGTCTTTAGTCAGTTGGTTCACGATTTTTTCTAAATCTTGGTCGTTTTGGCGCATACGTCGTGGCACGTCGGCGCTACATTCATTTTGGCAAGCGCCGACTATGCAAGATGCTGTGAACTCTTTAAGCGTTTCTGATGTAGAGAACATCTACACGCCATTAGCGAAGCAGGGACTTGCTGCCTCCGATCCTCAAAGCCGCGCTAAGTCAATGATGGTAAACACGGATGTTGCTGATGTCATGACGCGTGTTTTGCGTGAAGAACTCACCAGCGTCACCGTACGTTTAGAGTCTGGTTTGACTTTGTTAGCGTCGATAGGTGCGACAGCGCCATTTGTTGGTTTATTGGGCACAGTTTGGGGTATTTATCATGCGCTGACTGCCGTCTCAGGCTCGTCGGCGATTCAAATTGATTTAGTGGCAGGCCCAGTGGGTGAGGCTTTGGTGATGACGGGACTTGGTTTGATGGTGGCGATTCCAGCTGTGCTGGCTTATAACGCTTTCAATCGTATTAATCGCATCACGTTTGCTGAGTTAGATGGTTTTGCTTTTGATTTGCATGCTTATTTCACTAAGTGTAACTAAGCTCAACTGAACATAAAAAGTCACTATGGGATTCGGTCAATTCAAAAGCCTAGGTGGTAATTCAGGAAAGCCGATGACGGCCATGTCGGATATCAATGTCACGCCTATGGTCGATGTGATGTTGGTGTTGTTAGTCATTTTTATTATTGCCGCACCTTTGCTGAATCATGCTGTGCGTCTCGATTTGCCATCGGCGCAAGCAGAGGCCGTGCCACAGAATATCGACACCGTGACACTTTCTTTTGATGCCCAAGGTGCTTTGTTTTGGGACGCTGAGTTGGTGCAATTAGACGATATTGAAAAGCGCCTGGCATTGATTGCCAAGCAAAAGCCGCAGCCAGAAATCTTGTTACGCGCCGATAAATCAACGCGCTTTGAATTAATCGCCCAAGTGATGGCGGCCGCGCAGAATAATGGCTTGAATAAAATAGGATTTGCTACCGAGGCAAAATCAGTGAGCTCGCAAACAAAATCATCTCCGCAGAATGCTTCAAATTCCGTGAAAAAGTAAGTAAAAGCCCGCTTTTTCTCCCCTCGCTCCCTCAAATAGTAGTGCTTTAGCCTTATAATCTAAGGTTCTAGTGAACATCGCATTTCCCCCAATTTAATTCATTTCTTCAATCGAATCGTCATGCAAGAAAAATATAGCCCAGCCGAAGTTGAACAAGCCGCCCAGACCCATTGGACAGAGACCAATGCGTTTAAAACGGTAGAAAACGATCCACGTTTCCCCAAAGGTAAGTACTACGCCTGTTCCATGTTGCCTTACCCATCTGGCAAACTACACATGGGTCATGTGCGTAACTACACCATCAACGACATGTTGGCGCGTCAATTACGCATGAAAGGTTATAACGTCTTAATGCCTATGGGCTGGGATGCCTTTGGTTTGCCTGCCGAGAATGCAGCGATTGCCTACAAAAAATCGCCCGCTGAATGGACTTACGCGAATATCGAAGACATGAAATCACAAATGCAACCTCTGGGCTTGGCATTTGACTGGTCGCGCGAAGTAGCAACTTGCGATCCAGATTACTACCGCTGGAATCAATGGCTGTTCTTGAAGATGCTGGAAAAAGGCGTCGCCTACAAAAAGACGCAAGTCGTGAATTGGGACCCGATTGATCAAACTGTGTTGGCGAACGAGCAGGTAATCGACGGTAAAGGCTGGCGTTCTGGTGCAGTAGTCGAAAAACGCGAAATTCCTGGCTACTACTTCGGTATCACGCAATACGCAGAAGAGCTCTTGTCTAGCATTGATCAACTCGATGGCTGGCCAGATCAAGTACGTACTATGCAACGTAACTGGATAGGTAAGAGCGAAGGGGTGCGTTTTGCTTTTAGTCACGAGATTAAAGATGAATCCGGTGCGCTGGTGCAAGACGGTAAGATGTATGTCTTCACGACTCGTCCTGACACGATTATGGGCGTGACATTCTGCGCAGTCGCCGCCGAACATCCACTCGCCACGGTTGCTGCAAAAAACAATGCAAAGTTAGCCGCCTTCATCGAAGAATGCAAAGCCGGTGGCACCACAGAAGCCGAAATGGCGACCAAAGAAAAAGAAGGTTTGCCAACGGGTTTATTCGTCACGCATCCGTTGACGGGCGAACAGGTTGAAGTCTGGGTTGGTAATTACGTGTTAATGACTTACGGCGATGGCGCTGTGATGGGCGTGCCAGCCCATGATGAGCGTGATTTTGCGTTTGCTAAAAAATACAATATCGCGATCAAACAAGTCGTTGCAGTCGAAGGTGAAACCTTCACCACGGACGCTTGGGCGGAATCGTATGGCGACAAACAAAAATGCGTTACGGTTAATTCTGGTAAATACGATGGTTTGACTTACAAAGCGGCGGTTGATGCAGTTGCTGCCGACCTCGTCGCCAAAGGCGTAGGCGAAAAGAAAACCACCTGGCGTTTGCGCGATTGGGGTATTTCTCGTCAACGTTATTGGGGCACACCTATCCCTATCATTCATTGCGATGATTGTGGTGACGTGCCTGTGCCATATGAAGATTTGCCAGTGGTTTTGCCAACCGAATGCATCCCTGACGGTTCTGGCAATCCATTAAAAACGCATGCAGCTTTCTTGAATGTGCCTTGTCCAAAATGTGGCAAGCCAGCACATCGTGAAACTGACACTATGGATACCTTCGTCGATTCCAGCTGGTACTTCATGCGCTATACCTGTCCAGATGCGACGACCATGGTCGATGAGCGCAATGACTACTGGATGGCGATGGATCAATACATCGGTGGTGTTGAACATGCGGTTTTGCACTTGCTGTATGCCCGTTTCTGGACCAAGGCTATGCGCGATATGGGCTTGGTGAAAATCGACGAGCCATTTAAGAATCTGTTCACGCAAGGTATGTTACTTAACGAGTCTTACTATCGTGAAGAAGCAAGTGGCAAGAAAGTTTGGTTCTATCCAAATGAAGTCGAAGTGCAGCACGATGAAAAAGGCCGCCCGATTTCTGCCAGCTTGAAGAGCGATGGTCAGCCTGTGCACATGGGTGGCATCGAGAAGATGTCTAAGTCCAAAAATAACGTGGTCGAACCAAAAGACATCATCAGCCAGTTTGGTGCCGATACGGCGCGCTTGTTCACGATGTTTGCCGGACCTCCAGATCAAAGTGCTGCGTGGAGCAGCAGTGGCGTAGAAGGTGCTTCGCGCTACCTGCGTCGCTTGTGGGCGACAGCTTTGAAGTTCTCTCCAACAATCGCAGCAGGTGTAACACCAGCAGCTAACTATGCAGCTGACGTCAAAGCTTTGCGTTTCGAAGTTCATAGCACCTTGAAACAAATTGATAGCGACTACGATCGTTTGCAATACAACACGGTAGTGTCTGGTGCCATGAAATTGCTGAACACGATAGAGTCATTCAAATCCGAAGCAGAAGGTTCTGCTGCGGCTGTGCGTGAAGCTTTCGGCATCTTGTTGCGCGGTTTGTATCCAGTTTGCCCACACATCACGCACGCCTTGTGGAATGAACTTGGCTATGCTGCAGATCTCGGCGGCATCATCGATGCGCCTTGGCCACAAGTCGATGCAGCAGCTTTGGTGCAAGATGAAATCGAATTGATGGTGCAAGTGAACGGCAAATTACGCGGCAGTATCAAGGTCGCAAAAGATGCAGACAAAGCGACGATAGAAGCGGCAGCAGTTGCGAATGAAAGTGCAGCACGTTTTATCGAAGCTGCGCCTAAGAAGATTATTGTTGTGCCTGGTAAATTGGTGAACATTGTTGTTTGAGTTTGAACAGCTTTGCCGCAGAGGCGCAGAGTACGCAGAGATATTGTAGGCCTAATCCCCTCTCCCGCAAGCGGGAGAGGGCTAGGGTGAGGGTGTTTGGTGAACTGCAAAATTATTCGAAAGCAAAAGACAGTGAAAATTTCGTCTTTTGTCTTAAATGATTTTATCCGAAGCTGATTCCCCCTCATTCCCGACCCTTCTCCCGCTTGCGGGAGAAGGGAGTTTCTAAAGTAGAGTGAAAGCCTCATGAGCAAAAATCGTTTCCTGAAAATTGTTAGCTACCTCGTTCTTATAACGAGTCTCAGCGCTTGTGGCTTCGCTCTGCGCGGCGCGGTGGCGTTTCCTTTCCAAAGTATTTACGTCGGTTTGCCAGAAAGTTCAGCTTTAGGTGGTGAGCTCAAACGTAATCTGCGTGCCAATGGCAAAACGGAAGTAACTGCACAAGCGACCAATGCAGAAGTGATTTTGGATGTGTTGGGTGAGACGCGCGACAAAGTGATTTTATCCTTGAACAGCCAGGGTCGTGTCCGTGAATTTAATTTGATCTACAACTTAAAATTCCGTTTGCGTGACAAAGCTGGGCGTGAAGTCTTAGAGCCAACCACGATCAGCCTGAAACGCAATCTCAGCTTTAAAGAAAACGAAGTCTTAGCGAAAGAAGCTGAGGAAGCCTTACTTTATCGCGATATGCAATCTGAACTCGTGCAGCAAATCATGCGCCGTCTTGCTGTCGTCAAAATAGACTCGCCAGCGAAATCAGAGTAAGGCTCATCAGACTATGCAATTACGTTACGACGCTATCGATGCTCATCTCGCCAAAGGTTTGGCGGCGATCTATGTCATCTCTAGCGACGAGCATTTGTTGGTGCAAGAAACCGCCGACAAGATACGTAAAATCACCAAGGCGCAGGGTTTTTTAGAGCGTGAAATACTCACAGTTGAACGTTACTTTAAATGGGGTGAACTACTGGCAGCGAATCAATCGCAATCTTTATTCGGCGATAAAAAACTGATCGACCTGCGCATCCCAACGGGCAAGCCAGGCAAAGATGGCGGCGCGGCTTTACAAGAATATGTACGTGATCTTTCGCCCGATAACATTACCTTAATTACCTTACCTAAACTCGATTGGGCAACGCAAAAAGTCGCTTGGGTCACGATGTTGCAACAAGCGGCGGTGTACATCGACATTCCGCTAATCGAGCGTGTCGCTTTGCCGAATTGGATAGGCCAAAGATTGTCCGCGCAAGGACAAAGCGCCGATCGTCAAAGTCTGGAATTTATTGCCGACCGCGTAGAAGGCAATTTACTCGCAGCGCACCAAGAAATACAAAAATTAGGACTGCTGCATCCACAAGGAAAACTCAGCTTCGAAGTCATCCATGACGCCGTTTTAAATGTCGCCCGTTACGATGTTTTCAAACTCAACGAAGCGATGTTAGTCGGCGATGTGGCGCGCTTAGTCAGAATGTTAGATGGACTCAAAGGTGAGGGTGAAGCCCTGCCTTTAGTCTTGTGGGCGATGGCAGAAGAACTACGCACACTACTCAAATTAAAATCCGGCGTCGCACAAGGACGTCCACTTGGGGCACTCTTAAAAGAGTACCGTATCTGGGGGCCAAGAGAAAAACTCATGGAGCCAGCACTACGTCGCGTCAGTTTGGCGACCCTACAAGCAGCACTACAAGACGCTGCGCAAATCGACAAAATGGTTAAGGGCTTGCGTGCACCAAAGTTTGCAGGCGATGCTTGGGACGCTTTGTTGCACTTGGGTTTGCGAGTCGCTAAGGCAAATTAACGCTTCGCCAAATCGCTTATTTGGGCGCATCGCGTTGTTGCTCATGCTCGCAATATCGACATATAAGGTGGAGTTGTAATGCATGCTGAGCGCCTAGCGCTGCATCCCAATTAAGCAATTTTGCGAAGCTTGACGACAGTGGGTCATTCAAATAAATAGAATTAAAGTGTTCTGAACATGAGCGTTGATAAAAACACCGGCGACATCGCCAACTACATCCAAATCCTAGGCCAACAAGCGCGTTTGGCATCCCGCGCGATGGCAAAGGCAGACACGGCCACTAAGAATCAAGCCTTGTTGGCGATAGCGACAACGATACGTCGTGAAGCACCAGCTCTGCGCACAGCGAATGAACTCGACTTAGCTGCGGCCAAAGCATCCGGTATGGACGCCGCGATGTTAGATCGTCTTGCATTGAGCGATAAGGCCATCGCCACGATGGCAGAAGGCTTAGAACAAATCGCACGCTTGTCCGACCCTATCGGTGAAATTTCGAATATGAAGTATCGCCCATCGGGCATACAAGTGGGGCAAATGCGGGTACCGCTAGGTGTGATCGGCATCATTTATGAAGCGCGACCCAATGTGACCGTGGATGCAGCAGGTCTGTGCATCAAGAGCGGCAATGCGACGATCCTGCGCGGCGGTTCTGAAGCGATTAATTGCAACCGTGCCTTGGCGAATTTAGTCAAAGAAGGTTTGCGCGCAGCAGGTTTGCCGGAACAAGCCGTGCAGGTGGTCGATACGACGGATCGTGCAGCCGTCGGCGCTTTGATCACGATGCCTGAATACGTCGATGTCATCGTGCCACGCGGTGGCAAAGGCCTGATAGAACGTTTGATACGTGAGGCAACCGTGCCTATGATTAAACATCTGGACGGTATCTGCCATGTTTACATTGATGATAAAGCTGATATTCAAAAAGCCGTTGATATAGGCTTTAATGCGAAATGCCATCGTTACGGCACTTGCAATACCATGGAAACTTTATTGGTGGCAGAAGGTATTGCGGCACAAGTCTTACCAAAACTAGCAGATTGCTATCTGAGCGAAAAAGTCGAATTACGTTGTGACACGCAAGCTGCACAAATCTTGCATGCGTATCCGCATCTGGCAACAGCGCAAGAAACAGATTGGTCTACTGAATACTTAGCGCCGATTCTCGCAGTGAAAATTGTTGCTGACATGGCGGCAGCTATAGAGCATATCAATCATTATTCATCCAAACACACAGAATCGATAATCACCGAAGATTACAGTCGTGCCATGGCATTTTTGCGCGAGGTTGATTCGGCGTCAGTCATGGTCAACGCCTCGACCCGCTTTGCCGATGGCTTTGAATACGGCCTCGGTGCGGAGATTGGCATTTCTAATGATAAACTGCATGCACGCGGACCAGTTGGGCTGGAAGGTTTAACTTCGCTCAAGTACGTAGTCTTCGGCCATGGTGAAGTTCGCAAGTAAAGCAAAATAATTAGAAAGTTATCCCTATGTTATACGTCAAAGCATTTCATATCGTTTTCATCGCCTCTTGGTTTGCAGGCTTGTTTTATCTGCCGCGCATATTCGTGAATCTGGCAATGGAAACCCAACAGTCCAGTGTAGAAAGATTACTACTCATGGCGCGAAAGTTGTATCGCTTTATGACGATACTGATGATCCCAGCTTTGATCTTGGGATTCTGGTTATGGCTAGGCTACGGTATAGGCAAAGGTCCAGGTAATGGCTGGATGCACGCAAAATTAGCGATAGTGATTTTGCTAATCGGCTATCACCACGCTTGCGGTAGCATATTGAAGAAATTTGAAAATGGGCAAAACAAGCGTAGCCATAAATGGTTCCGTGTGTTTAATGAAGTGCCAGTTTTAATGATGATTGTGGCGGTGATTTTGGTCGTAGTGAAGCCATTCTAAAATTCGTGGTTTGACGGTGGATGGGGCTACCCCATAGGCACTAACCAAAAGTCTAAAACCATTAACCACAGAGGCACAGAGGTTTAGAGAACAAACAGAGAAAAAATTTTCTTAGGGAATTGAGAGAAATTTAGCTATCTCTTGCCTTTCTTGATATCTCCGTGTCTCTGTGTTGAGGGGTTTTAGTTTTTCCTTTCGATTTTGGTTCGCGCCTATGTGGGGCTACCCGCGATTGATGGTAGGTGAGTGTATTAATTAACTAATCTGTGGAGTGTCTTGCATGAGCAAAGTTTGTGATTACTATTTCGCCCCACATTCACCTTGGTCTTACCTGGGCCATCAACGTTTCATCGATATCGCAGCAAAACATAAAATTAAAATAGCGATAAAACCCTGTGATCTCAGCCGTGTGTTTGCCGCTTCAGGTGGTTTGCCTTTAGCCAAGCGCGCACCACAAAGACAGGCATATCGTTTGATTGAGTTGCAACGCTGGAGTGATTTTTTGCAAGTGCCACTGCATGCGCAACCACAGTTTTTTCCAATAACACCTGATCCGGCAGCGCGTTTGATTATTGCGACCCAGATCGCACATGGCAACGAAGTTGCCTTAAATTTGTCGACCGCGATCATGCGTGCGATGTGGGCAGAGCAAAAGAATATCGCCGATGAAGCGACGTTAATTGGCTTAGCTTGTGATGCTGATTTAGATGGAAAACAATTAGTGAAATCAGCGGAAACTTCCGCAGTACAAAACGATTACGATCGCAATACCAATGACGCGATCGCCGCGAATGTCTTCGGTGCCCCTTGGTATGTGTACAAAGGCGAAGGCTTTTGGGGGCAGGATAGATTAGATTTTCTTGAGCGTGTGTTCGCAGAAAAATGAATGAATCTAAAACCACTCAACACAGAGGCACAGAGGAAAAGAGGCTCACAGAGAAAATCAAGTAAGTCGCAAGATTTACTCCAGCTTTTCTCCTTTACTCTGTGCCTCTGTGTTGAGAGGTTTTGTGAAGTAAGCAGTCAATATTAATTAGTAAGCCCTCTGGACACGCAGCGTGTTCAGAGTTTTTAAAACCATGACGGAAAAAAGGTCCCCCATGAAAACACGTTATTCCTATTTTTGCCCATGCCCACGCGGCTTGGAAACTGCTTTAGCAGAAGAACTCAACGAGATCGCCGATCTGAAATCACCGAAGACGATTCATGTGCACACCCAAGTGCCAGGCGGTGTGCATTTTTCGGGTGAAATTACTGATGCCTATCGCGTCAACTTGCATTCACGTATCGCTTCTCGTGTGCTGCTGCGCATGGCGCATGGCGGTTATACCAACGAGAACGATATCTACGATATGACGCTGGAACAACCGTGGGAAGATTGGTTTGGTTATCACCACACCATCCGCGTCGATGTCACCGCAGTCAAGTCACCGCTCAAGAGTTTAGAGTTCACCACGCTTAAGATCAAAGACGCGATCTGCGACCGTTTCCGCGATCAATTCACACAACGTCCATCGGTCGATACCAAACAACCAGACATGCGCATCGTTGGCTTTTTAGATGCACACAACTTCACGGTTTATCTCGATACCTCAGGCGAAGCATTATTCAAACGTGGCTGGCGTTTAGAAACTGGCGACGCACCTTTGCGCGAAAATCTCGCTGCAGGTTTGCTGCGCACGTCTGGCTGGAAACCCGGCGTACCTTTGTTCGATCCTATGTGCGGCTCAGGCACCATCCTGATCGAAGCAGCCCAAATGGTGGCAGGCATTCCACCTGGCATGCGTCGCGAATTTGCTTTCGAAAAATTCGGCAGCTTTGTCGAAGAAGAATGGCAAGACATTAAAAACAGCATACGCGCTAATCCATTGCCAACGGAACCAAGCATTTTCGGCAGCGACATTTCCGGCGACATGGTCAGCATGACGCGCAATAATTTGAACAAAGCCGGCATCAAATTCGAAGTGCCGCTAAAGCAAATTGAAGCACAAGAAATCAAAGCGCCGACTGAGCAACCAGGTATCTTATTGACCAATCCACCGTACGGCGAACGTATAGGCGTGCGCGGTGATCAAAGCTTCGAACCGGACGATTTAGCTCGCGAATTTTTCGCAGCCTTTAGCAGCACACTGAAGCAACGCTTTGCCGGCTGGAGCGTATTCTTGTTCACTGCGGATTTGGGTTTGCCAAAACTCTTGCGCTTAAAAGAATCACGCAAAACACCGTTCTTCAACGGCGCTTTGGAATGTCGTTTATTCCGCTTTGATATGGTGGCGGGATTTAATCGTAGAGAAGCGGCTAAGCCAAAGGACGCTGAGTAATTTTGATTTTCGTAGGTGCGAATAGCGTAGTGT
The DNA here is from genome assembly GCF_058808015.1 of Undibacterium sp. GW821-FHT11H02. NCBI lineage: Bacteria > Pseudomonadati > Pseudomonadota > Betaproteobacteria > Burkholderiales > Oxalobacteraceae > Undibacterium > Undibacterium sp. GW821-FHT11H02. The sequence continues at coordinate 48,102 of NZ_JBXARG010000011.1, forward strand.
ATTCGCACGTATGGATTCCTTGAGATAGCTCATGTTAAAACGTGCTTCTCTACACTTCGATCAATATGAACAACGAACATGCGTGCGATTACGTTTCACTAATCGCACCTACGGCGCTTTTCTTTGCTGGTCACTTAAATTTGCTAGTGAGCTTTTTTTTGTTTTTTGCATTATTAGAATGAGTACCATGATTAGTACTAGTGTCCCCCAAGGGTAAAGATAGTTTACCACCCATGTTTTCTCAAACATTGGAAGATTATACCCAAGAACTATACAAGGACTTCCGATGACAATAACGCCAGCGATTGTTGAGCCTCGACCTTCTTTAGTTGTTGCAAACACTAGGACTAATAGCATAAGCCAAGGTAAGCTTTGAAAAAATATGCGTTCGAATTTATGTGATGAGAAACTTGGTTGAAAATTGAATTCGATTGGATTTTTTTCGGATTCACTCATTACTCGAACAAAATATTTCTTTCCCGGCGAATTTTCCTGTGTTGAACTTACCTTCTTTTCTAGTTCAATGATTGCTTCAATCACTTTCAATTCTTCGGTAATTCTCTTAAGTTTGAAATGACTTGTATAAGCTTCAAAAAAAATGAGACTACAAATTATGGAGATAGTGAGAAAAATAACAAATGTGAATCTTCCCCATGTGAAATTCTTAAAAAGACTTTCAAAGAAGCTAAATATAGTTTCCATTTTTGGAATCTCTCCTGACAAGCTAATTTGTGATTAATGGAACATAGCATGTTGATGAAAAATTGGCAACAACAACTCAATTCTTAATTCGTTGTTATTGAAGATTGGTATTGCTATTTTAAATCTGAAATTTATAAATAATTTATCTCATAATTTGTAAAGTGATTACTGTGTTCTTCCGAGCAACATACACACATTTGGCGTATCCTTACGTCTTTTCATACAGCATGATAGTTGTGCGCGTTTACTCAGCGCGATTACTTTTTTGCTCGCTATTTCATCGCCCTCGAATTCGTCTCATTGAATGAACGCCATGACCATCTACACGCGCCCACAACTCAAAGACAACACTCTAATCCACGAGCTAGCCTTCATCCAAAACAACTGGATAGAAACACCCACAAAATTCACCGTCCACAACCCAGCAACAGGAGTCTTGATTGCCGAAGTGGCGAACTTGGATATCTCGCATGCACAAGATGCGATTCACGCGGCGCAAACCGCCTTGCCAGCCTGGTCCGGCTTAACCGGCAAAGAGCGCGCTAACATTTTGCGTAAGTGGTTCGATTTGATCGTGGCGAATGCGGATGATTTAGCTGCGATTATGACGGCGGAGCAAGGTAAGCCTTTGGCGGAAGCGAAAGGCGAGGTTTTGTATGGCGCGAGTTTTGTTGAATGGTTTGCGGAAGAGGCGAAACGGGTTACAGGTGATGTGTTGGCGTCGACTTGGGCGGATAAACGGACGATGGTGTTGAAGCAGCCTATTGGTGTGTGTGCGGCGATTACGCCTTGGAATTTTCCTTTGGCGATGATCACGCGTAAGGTAGCGCCGGCTTTGGCGGCGGGTTGTCCGATAGTGATTAAGCCTGCGGAGCAAACGCCTTTGTCAGCTTTGGCCTTGGCGGATTTGGCATTGCGTGCTGGTATGCCTGCTGGTGTGTTGAATGTCGTGACAGGTGATGCTGAGCAATCGATTGCGATAGGTCGTGTGTTGTGTGGCAGCTCAGTGGTGCGGCATTTGTCCTTTACCGGTTCGACGCCAGTCGGTCGTATTTTGATGCAACAATGCGCGCCGACTTTGAAGAAACTCGCTTTGGAGTTGGGTGGTCATGCGCCGTTTATTGTGTTTGAAGATGCCGATGTCGATGCCGCGGTAGAAGGTGCTTTGCAATCGAAGTTTCGTAATGCTGGACAAACCTGTGTTTGCACCAATCGTTTCTATGTGCACGAGTCTTTGTATGAAGAATTTTTAGAAAAATTTGCACTGGCAAGTAAGAAAGTGAAAGTCGGTGACGGTACCGAACTTGGTGTTAAACAAGGTCCATTGATTGATCAGCAAGCTTTGGACAAAGTGCAAACACATGTGGCCGATGCACTGGAGCAGGGCGCTCGTCTGATGGCGGGTGGTAAGCCACATGAAAAAGCGGGATTATTTTTTGAACCAACCATCATTGCTGACGTCAATCATCAGATGCTGGTGATGCGTGAAGAGACTTTCGGTCCTGTGGCGGCAGTCATGCGCTTTAGTAGCGAAGAAGAAGTGATCGCGGCTGCCAATGATACGGATTTTGGTTTGGCGGCGTATTTCTATTCGCGCGATATTGCTAGGGTTTGGCGTGTCGCTGAAAAATTGGAATACGGTATGGTAGGTGTGAACACTGGTTTGATCGCCAATGAAGTGACGCCGTTTGGTGGTGTTAAGCAATCCGGCCTGGGGCGAGAAGGTTCTAAATACGGGATGGATGAGTATTTGGAAATGAAATATGTTTGTTTGGGCGGGATGTGATTTTTTTCAATTCCCTTCCCTTTTCAGTCAGGCATAAGGGGCACTGTTATCATGGTATGGATATAAAATTGTAGGGCGGGTGTAACCACATAGGCGCTAACCAAAATCAGAAAGTCAAAACCAAAACCTCTCAACACGGAGACACAGAGGCGCAGAGAAAGGCAGGAGAAGGCTAATATTATCCAATTTTCTTCAGCTAGACATTTCCTCTGTGCTTTCTCTGTGTCTCTGAGCCTCTGTGGTTAGTGGTTTTAGAGTTTGGTTAGCGCCTATGGGGTGAAACCTGGCCGCTAGAACATCGAGTGTCTATGCAGCGCGGGTTTCACCCGCCCTACGAGATAGCTTAACTTAATGGTTTTGGCGGTTCGAAACCCATCCCCATCCCAGCCTTCCCTTTGAAGGGGAAGGAGCTTCAGCAACAATCAAATAATGTTGATTTGAGGTTGGCAACTAATAGTTAGCAATTTTTAGTAATCATTCATTAGCAATCAGTAGCAGTTATTCGTAATTCTTCAGAATTTGTTTTGCGTAAAATGAAAAAGAACAGAGAGTAGGCGATGCATTCCAAAATTAAATTGAGTAACGCGGGGCTAGCAACTTTACTCGCTGCCTTGTCGATGCTGGGGCCTTTTTCTATAGACGCCTATTTGCCGGCTTTCTCTTCGATACAGACTAGCTTGCATGCGTCGTCGATTGAAGTGCAGCAAACTTTGACGGCGTATATGTTGTCATTTGCAGTGATGACCTTGTGGCATGGTGCTTTGTCGGATTCTTTTGGTCGTCGTAATGTGGTGCTGGTTGCCTTGGTGGTATTTGCCATAGCTTCATTTGGTTGTGCCTCTGCGCATAGCGTGCATTATTTGTGGGGCTTTCGCATTATGCAGGGTGTGGCTGCTGGCGCTGGGATGGTGATAGGCCGGGCAATTGTGCGTGACTTGTATTCGGGTGCGCCTGCGGAGCGATTGCTGTCTTTGGTGACGATGATCTTTTCAATTGCGCCGGCGATTGCGCCGATTATCGGTGGTTGGGTGGTATCGCATTCGGATTGGCGTACGATTTTCTTGCTGCTGTTTGGCTATACCGTCGTGTTATTTATTAGCTGTTATAAATTCTTGCCAGAGTCCTTGCCAGTCGAAAAGCGCCAACCCTTTAATGTGGAATTTTTGTGGCGTAGCTATGGCGATGTGTTTAAGTCGCCAGGTTTTCATTTTATGGCGGGTACGATCGCTTGTAATTTTGCTGGGATATTTTTGTTTATCTCTTCGGCGCCAGCGTTTGTCACGCAACATTTGAAACTCGATGCGCAAAGTTTTGGCTGGCAGTTTGTGCCTATGGTCGGTGGTATCTTTCTGGGTTCATTGGCTGCCAATCGTTTGGCTGGACGCTTGACCATTCCTAAACAAATCAGTATAGGATTTATGTGTTTGATGGGTGCTGCTACGGCAAATGTTTTGTTTCATTTCTTTTCAGCGCCGATGTTGCCGTGGTCAGTTATACCTTTGTTCTTCTATGCCTTTGGTATGTCTATCGTGTTCCCAGGGGCGACCTTGATGGTCTTGGAGTTGTTTCCGAATATCCGTGGCATTGTGGCTTCATGTCAGTCCGCTTCCGTGACTTTGCTCAGCGCCTTTGTTGCAGGTGTGATGGCACCCGCCTTGGATCATTCAGTGTTGTCGCTGGCTTTAGGTCAATTCGGTTTTGCAGTGATGGGATTGATACTTTGGTACAGTGGTCGGGCTTATCATCGCGCTCGTAGCAGAGCCGGGCACCAATAGGAATATGAGCAATGTGCTCGCATTAACTCTTCATCTCCTTAGGAATCGTTGATACAAGAAAATGCTGCGACGCGGTATTCTCTTTGTCAGCTGAATTTCTGGCGAATCTCGAATTGATGACATTGTTTTTGCATGTCATCAATTCTGTCACAAACAAGAATTGAAATGACGCCATGCTGGTCACGCGGCTGTTTTCAAATTTATTTCGCTCTTGTTTCATTCTGATCCCACGTGATTTAAAAAATATATGAGGTCATCAAGTTGTCATTTTTGATGGCTACACTGCGCACTGTCATTGGATCGCTGTGTTGGTTCAAGGCTTTAACCCAGATATTCCATTGGGCGCACCTGCGGTGCTATTTGTGCTCTGACGGCGCATTTTCGGTCATTTTTGCTGCTCTTCGTTGTCAATAGCTCGCTATTGACGCCTCATTCGCAACAAAACTGCCTCGAAAATGCATCCATCATCATCACAAATCCCAATGGAATATCTGGGTTCAAACAAAGACTTGTAGACCGTTTTTGCAGCAGGTTTTTATGCATTGCAGCAAAAAATAATTTTTTAATTTTCTGGAACGTAAACTATGAAAAAATCAATTCTTGCACTGGCACTGTTGGGTGCATTCTCTAGCGCTGCTATGGCGCAATCTTCTGTCACTATTTACGGCATTATTGATGCTGGTGTGGCGTACAAAGATGCAGGTGCAGGCAAGCTCACTTCCTTGGATAGCGGTTTGAATTCCACATCACGTTTGGGCTTCAAAGGTACTGAAGCTTTGAGCGGTGGTTTGAAAGCAAACTTCAATTTAGAAATGGGTTTGAAAGCAGATACAGGCGCGAATGATGCTGCGATCTTCGCACGTGGCGCATGGGTAGGCTTGTCAGGTGAAGATTTTGGTTCTGTGAACTTTGGTCGTCATAAATCCCTGACTTACATCTACGGCGCACAAATCGATCCATTCATGGACGGTTTGTTGGGTAAGACTGATTTGATGTTCAAGATCAACAACGTACGTGATAACTCTATCACTTACACATCCAATAGTTTCAGTGGCTTCTCCGTTGCTGCGCAATATGGTTTCGGCGAAAAAGCTGGCGATGCAACTGCCAATCGTGTGACTAGCGTTGCTGCTTCTTACATCAATGGCCCATTGAACGCAAACATCGTTTGGGATCAATTGAAAGATGCTAACGGCAATTTGGCTATCGGCGGCGAAAAATTATTAGCTGGCGCTTCTTACGATTTGGGCAAAGATTTCTACGGCGTGAAATTGAACGCGATGTACGAAGAAATCAAAGGCTCGACCAGCTTGACTAATCTGAAAGAAACCAAAGAACAGTTGTACATGGTTGGTGGTTCTATTAAAGATGGCGCTAACACATTTATCCTCAGCTACACTGATTCCAATGTAAAAACCAGCGTGAATGCAAATTCTAGCCGTATCGCTTTGGGTTACACATACGATTTGTCTAAGCGTACTAATTTGTACGCTTCTGTGGCAAACGTTAAAAACGAAAAGTCAGTCAAGACCTTGGCAGATTTGAACGGTGCAACAGCACGTTTGTTCAACGTAGGTATTCGTCATAAGTTCTAAGTCAGGCTCAAAAGCTTTACTTAAATTTTGACAAAAAACTGCCTGTGCATTTTTGCCAGGCAGTTTTTTTATGTAAAAAATTGTCGGAAGTTTGCAGAAACTTTGTTAGTAAACTGTAAAAGCACTTGTTCCTGCAATGACTTACACTACAATGCAGGCATTAGGTCAGCACGACCTGGTTTAATTTTGTTTTGTAATGTGAGGTGTCATCATGAAAAAACTTGTATTGACTTGCTTATCAACATGCTTGTTCTTGAGCGCATTTCCTAGCCTGGCTCAGGCTGGCGATGCTAAGTTAACATGGGGAAATCTGGATAATTTCAGTGATATTAGTCCAGGCTATGAACTTAAAGACGCTTTTCGTGAGCGCTTAATGAAAGAATTTGGTTTGGTGTTTTCAAACTATGCGAAGAAGCTGCCAGACGGTTATCAACTAGATGTCACAGTGACTGATGTTGATTTGGCGGGTGACGTTCGTCCGTCTATGTCCTCAGTCAATCACATTCGATTTATGACTTCAATTTATTGGCCACGCATGAAATTTCATTATGAACTGCGCAACGATAAGAATGAAGTCGTTAGTGTAGGTGACGAAGAGTTGCGCGATATGGATTATTTAGGCCGGGTGCGTATACCATCAGGTCATACCAGCTTTGAATATGAAGAAAAAATGATATTGGATTGGTTTAGAAAACAGACACACGCTGGTGTTTTTCCATCTAAAGACATGAAAGCTGTCGCAGCAAAGTAATTATCGATAGTTTTGGCAGTAAATAATTTTTAAAAGGCTGATCTTTAAGTAGGTTGGCCTTTTTTTTTTGCGCCCATAGTAATTTGTCAGGTTTGCCAATTGTCCCTTAAGCCACGTAAAATGGCGGTTTTTTGAAGTAAACGCGCTTTAATTTTTGCTCATTGTCTTGAAGCGGGATTTTCCATCAGGCGCGCCGAAGGCGCATTTTCGGTCATTTTTGTTGCTCTTCGTTGCCAATAGCTCGCTATTGGCGCCTCATTTGCACCAAAATTGCCTTGAAAAGTGCATCCCTCGTCATCTCAAATCCTGATGGAAAATCTCGGTTGAACAAGACTAGCGCGAATGCAGTCATTGCATATTTACTTTATCCATCTTCCTTCTACTCGATTATGTCCACAGATAAACCACAAACAGACGTGCAAGCGACTGACGCTACTGCCGTTAATGTTGAACACGAAGCCCGCAAAGCGCTTTTTTATGATCCAACAGAACATCGCATACGTAGCTTCGTAACCCGTGCAGGACGTTTGTCGGATGCGCAGGCAAAGGCGATCGCAACTTTGGGGCCTAAGTTCATGATCCCTTACCAAAAATCCTTGTTGGATGTCGATGCCGCATTCGGACGTCATGCGCCAACGGTGTTTGAAATTGGTTTTGGCATGGGGGAGACCAGCGCGACAATCTCAGGTTTGATGCCGGAGAAAAATTTTATTGGCGTGGAGGTGCATACGCCAGGTGTCGGTAGTTTGTTGAAATTGACCGATGCGGCCGGTTTGCAAAATCAGCGCATTATTCAACATGATGCCTATGAAGTGTTGACCCATATGATTGCACCAGCCTCTTTGGCGGGCGTACACGTGTTTTTCCCTGATCCCTGGCATAAGGCGCGCCACAATAAGCGTCGTTTGATACAAGGTCCTTTGGTCGCCTTATTGGCATCGCGTTTGCAAGTGGGTGGCTACCTGCATTGCGCTACGGATTGGGAAGAATATGCGGTGCAGATGTTAGAAGTGTTAAGTGCCGAACCGACTTTGAAAAATACCGCGGATGGCTATGCGCCACGTCCTGATTATCGTCCTGTAACCAAGTTTGAAAATCGTGGTTTGAAACTGGGGCACGGTGTTTGGGATTTGGTGTTCGAGAAGAAGTAAGTTGGCTTGCTCTATTGCTGATGAAGTCGCATATGCTTGGCATTGATCCTTCATCAGCATCTTGTCACAAGCCTGTAATCTAGCCTTTGTATTATCTGCCGCATATGGCAGATATTCTAGAAACCTCCGGTAAAAAAATCCTCATACTCAGTGTTTCCGCAGGTGCCGGGCATGCCCGTGCCGCCGAGGCGATACGCGCCCATGCAGCGCTGCATGATCCAGGCAGTACGGTAATTCATCTCGATGTGATGGATTATGCGACGGCCGGATTTCGCAAAATCTACACAGACTTCTATATCAAACTCGTCAACAAGGCTCCGACACTTTGGGGCTATCTGTATAACTTCACTAATGAAGCAAAGCGTGAAAGCAGCATAGAGCAATTGCGACGCTGTCTGGAACGTTGGAATGCAAAAGCGCTGCTGCGTGAAATAGAAAAATTTCAGGCAGATGCCATTATCTGCACGCATTTTTTACCCGCTGAAATGTTGTCGCGATTGATTGCCCGGCAAGAGCTGACTTGTCCGGTGTGGGTGCAAGTGACTGATTTTGATTTACATAGAATGTGGGTGCAAGAAGGCATGACAGGTTACTTCGCAGCGAATGAAGAGGTGGCATTTCGTATGCGCGCACAAGGTATCGCGGCTGAACGTATTCATGTGACCGGTATACCTATTATGCCTGCTTTTGCTAAACCTTTAGACCGACAAATCTGCGCCCGCGAGCTTGGACTAGATCCGAATCAATTGACCTTTATGGTGATGGGCGGTGGCGCTGGTTTGGGCAATATGGAAGTTCTTGCCCAGCATTTACTGAGTATGCAAGCCGATGATGAAAACGATACTGCGGCATTTCAATTAATCGTATTGACTGGTAAAAATACGCTAGCCTTACATGCCTTGCAGCGACTGGCAAAGAGCTACCCGCAGCGTTTGTTCCCATGCGGTTTTACCACGCAGGTAGAGTGCTTAATGGTGTGCGCTGATGTGATTATCACCAAGCCCGGCGGCTTGACGACTTCAGAATGTTTGGCATTGGGTTTGCCCATGATAGTCAATGCACCGATTCCCGGACAAGAAGAACGTAATGCTGATTACGTCATGGAGCAAGGAGCTGCACTCAAAGCAGTGGATAGCCTCGCTTTAGAATTCAGATTGCGTGAGCTGATAGCCCATCCAGAAAAGCTGCAAGCAATGCGAATACAAGCGCAAGGCTTGGGACGTCCTTATGCAGCGCAAGCCGTTTTTGCCTGTGTGATCGAAGATCTCGCCCAGCTAACAACTAGCCCAGTCATCGACTGAAGTGCGTCAACACCGTTAGCTAAAACTATCCAGTATCCGTAATAAGGAATGATCATATGCAAACAAGTTCGATGAATTGGAAGGCGCTATTTTTGACGGTAGTCTGGGTCAGCCTGATGGCGGTATTTTTCGCTCAGGTGGAAATACAAATTGAGGGCGGCGCTGGCTGGGCGACCAGCTTGCCGACGTGGCGCATCGAACAACACTGGCTGCTCGATATCTTTTGGGGCGGGCGTGCCATGACCGGCTATCACGCTTGGATGTTTCCATTCATCGCGATGATTTTTCATTTGCCGTTTTTCTTCTTACAAACCTGGAATTGGCGCTTACAAGCGCGGGCTTTGGCTTGCATTATGTTGTTCTGGATCGTCGAAGATTTTCTTTGGTTTATGTTAAATCCTGCATTTGGCTGGCCACGTTTTAATCCCGTAGACGTGTTTTGGCATAAGCAATGGTGGTGGGGCGCACCTAAGGATTATTGGACTTTTTCTCTGGTGGCTGTTGTTCTGTTTTGGTATTCATTTAGAGACCGATTGAAGTCTGCTTGATGTATCTAGCAATACCTACTATCAACGCGGATAAGTGCGTATTAACTCCAACGAATTAAGTAATTCAATAGATAACCCCAGTCTCTTGCGCTAAACGCGGCGGGCCTGCGTCCGCATGTACTACTTTTTCACGTCGATACTCGCTTAGATTTAAGCTCGCTTTACTTGTAGCAGCGAGCACAGTCCTCGTCTTAAACCTAACTTCTTCCCTTAAATACTTGCTAAAAAATAATACTTGAAAATTCAAATCTACTGTATTAGTATATGCATACAGTGAACTCAAGAAAACGTTCTTATGGCAATAAATCGAGATTTATCTCCTGATGTTTTTCAAATCGCGACTGGCAGTAGTGAGCCTATTTATCGACAAATGGTGGAGCAGTTGCGTCGTCAAATCTTAGGTGGGCAAATTGCAGCGGGAGATGCGATGCCATCGGTGAGGGAGGTAGCGACTGCTTTAGGGGTTAATCCTATGACTGTGTCAAAAGCCTATAGTTTGCTCGAAGGCGATGGCTGGTTGGCACGTCGTCGGGGACTCGGTATGGTGGTCGCCGAACGCGAATCGCAATTTGCTTTGGCTGAATCGCGCCTGGAGCTGATACGTCCTAGTTTGCAAAGAGTTGCCTTGGAATCGCAACAATTAAAATTGCAGCCCGAAGCAGTACTGCAATTATTTTCTGAAATTTTAATTGACGATACGAAGGATATTAACTCGACGTCGAGTTGATATCGCGAGTGTTTGTTTTTGCTTCATTGTGTTTTTTTGTTCGTTTGGTTTTATTTTCTATTTTTTAAATTCATTAGATTCTTAGGAAAATCATGATCTCTACTTTTCGACATATCAGCATCACTATTTCAAAATTGATGGTGATGAGTTTCTTGGGCTTATTTGCCTTTTTGTCTTCTGCAGCGCATGCAGAAACGCGTATCACGACCAATGACGCTAAAGCGGCAAGCGCCTCCGTATCCGCGACTCGCGGTCTCTTGTTTGAAATTAAATCGGGTAAAAATGTTGCGTATTTATTTGGATCTATCCATATTGCCAAAGCGGATTTCTATCCTATGTCGCCCAAGGTAGAGGCCGCCTATCTACAGGCTGATACTGTAGCCATCGAAGCCGATACCTCTGATGCACAGGCGGTGCAAGCCATAATGCCCAAATTAAGTTATGCAGCGCCGGACAAGTTGGAGAATCATGTGACACCGGCAACCTGGAACAACATGAAAAGTGTGTTCGGACCGGCTGTGGAACAAATGCAAGGATTTAAGCCTTTCGTCGTAACTTCGGCATTGGCAATGCAAGCTGGTATGCAAATGGGTTATGACCCTAAGCAAGGTATTGATTTGCATTTCATTAATCGTGCAAAAACGGATAAAAAATCACTGGTGGAATTAGAGAGCCTCGATTTTCAAGCCAGTGTCTTAGGCGGTTTGTCTGACGAAGAGGGCGATGCTTTGCTTTCTTCCTCTATCGACGCATTAAAAAAAGGTGAATTTTCAAAAGAATTAGACGGTATCGTTAGTTCTTGGAAAGCGGCTGATGCCGATGCTATCGCGAACTTATTTGTCGATGCAGCCAACAAGGATCCCGCATCCAAAAAAATGATGAAGATGCTGATGGATGATCGCAATGAAGGCATGGTCACAAAAATTAATAGCATGATGACTAGCGGCAAAAAGCTGTTTGTCGTTGTCGGCGCAGGCCATTTAGCTGGCGAGAAGAGTGTGGTTGATCTTCTGAAAAAGCAAGGTTTGGAAGTGAAGCAAATTCGTTAATTAAAAAGGGCTTTTTTGCCTCAATTAACTCCATTTGTTTGAACATTATTAGAATAATTTAGGACATCGTATGCACGCACCGATAAGCATTAAAGGCTTGAGTAAGCAATTCAAGCCACACAGAGTTTTGAAAAATCTGGATTGGGAAGTGGAAGCCGGTAGTATCGTTGGCCTGCTAGGTCGCAACGGTGCTGGTAAGTCCACTTTGATTGAATGTTTATTGGGCTTGCGTGATGCCGAACCCGAGAGTGAAGTGCGCTTGTTTGGCGACGATGTCTGCGATTTATCCGAAAGCACCAAAGCAAAAATTGGTTATGTACCGCAGACCAGTGATTTGTTTGAATGGCTAACACCACGTCAGATGTTGGCGTATTTTAAAGCTTTGTACCCACACTGGAATGACGCTAAAGTTGATCATTTGATGCAACGTTGGGATCTGCCTTACGACAAGATTATCAGTAAATTCTCTGGTGGACAAAAACAACGCCTGTCCATTATTCGCGCTTTAGCACATGACCCTGAATTATTGATTTTAGATGAGCCCGTTGCCAGTCTCGATCCTGCTGGTCGGCGGGACTTTTTGCGAGAAATTGTGGACAGCGTCATAGGCCAAAATACGACTATCGTTTTTTCTACCCATATCCTGTCTGATCTGGAGCGGGTCGCAATGAAAGTCGCCTTTTTGTCGAATGGCAGAATCGTCCATCAACAAATGCTCGATGACTTGATGGAAGTGAGCTTACAGGTGACCGGACCATCTGCCATCGTCTCCCAGCTTGGTCCGCAAAAAACCTTGCAAAGCACCATTTTGAATGACGGTAATACAAGGTTACTGGGGCAGTGGAGCGAAGCACAATGCAGTCAAATCATGGCGCGTAGTGATCTGAAAGTCGAGCGGCTGAGTCTCGAAGATTTGTTCATAGAAATGACGAAGTAGTCGATAAACCAGAGAAGCTGATCAGTTCGTGGAGCGTGTTGGATGAAGAATGTAGTTTTGATTTGGATGCAGCCTTTTTATGCCAGGCTAAATAATGAAGGCTTGAAATCGCTATTATTGGTGATGGCCATGTTTCCTGTGCTCTCACAAATTTTGGCATTTTTCTCGGAATGGAATAAAGGCGATGGCTTTCACCTAAAGGCATTTGCCATCGCTTTTGGCTTCAGTTTCGTCGTCTTGTTGATTATTGTTTTTTACATTTGGTTTGTCATGCTGATACAAAATATCGGCTTACAGTTTTCGCCTGCTAATGCAGGCTTGGTACCTCGCATTAAAACGTATATGCAAATCGCGATCGTCACGCCTATTGTGTTGTGTGCCGCGGTTGCGGTATTAGTGAATTGGCTCATTACACACAAAATTTCTATGTTGCCAGGATTTGTTTGCGTAGTGGTTACGGTATTTTGTATGTTGATCGTTCGCAGTCAATGGGCAGTGATTCCCATGGTCATTAGCTTTCAACTTCCTGCGATGTTAAAACTCTCGGGCGTTGAAAATATAGAGCAACAGATTGAGCGAACAGTCGGCCTACCCTTGAATCTGGTTTTACTTTTAGCGGCTATCCTCGTTGTAGGTTTGAGTGTGCGTTGGGTGTTCTCAGTGAAAGATGAGAGTTTATTTAGAATGCATAAACGTACTGTAAGCTTTCGTCACAATTTGAGTGGAGACAAAGCACATGAGACAGGCATTATGCATGCATTGTCTAGTGCGTTCTTCTCATGGATGAATTTTTGCGTTAAACAAGCTTCGTTAGAGAATTCAAATCAGCGTAGCAAGCAAAATCTGATTGCGTTTGGACTTGGCCCTCGCTTGCATTGGCTGACTATTTCAACACAGTTACTGGCTATGCTGATCTGGGGTCTATTTTCGGTATTTGTACTGACTCGGTTTTCGGCAAAATCAAATGGCGATTTTGTGAGTGGATTCGGTATGGGATTTGGTGCCATCGTTATAATGTCGCAACCCTTACTCTTAGGTTTGCAAATGTTTTACTCTTTATACCAAACACGTGCGGAACAGGCTTTGGTCAGTTTGACACCTGCGGTTCAAGATGCGCAATTGCAAGATAGCTTGCTTCAGCGATATTTACTAAGGCAATTTTTTATCCTATATAGCATTAGTGTCTTGGTTACGGCGTTGGTTTGTGGATTCGTGTTCCCATTTGATTTAAAAAGTGCCGCCATGGTGTTATTTGTCAGCACAATTTTTCCTATGGTTTTGGTGATAACTCGTAATCACTCGGCCATGCGTTCCGCTTCGGATCACCCTTTAATAAAGCTTCTGCTTATTTGTGTCGCAATTTTTGCTGTGTTTTTCTGCGCCTTGCTGGCACTGCCTTTGCAACTGATCTGGTTGTATTCCCTAGGCATAATTATCGTGACTATCGTGTTATTGGTCAGATCTATGCAATTAAGAAAGCAGTCTAGGATGTTTCCGGTTGGTCGGGCTGCGTAAATGATCTTAGATCATGCTGCATTCCCAAAAGTTCTGGCTTTAATTGATCCGGTTTGAGATGTCAAAAATGGTGCGAGGATTTGAGTGAGTTTTAGGTCGCCCGCTGGCATCGCATAAGTAAAACTATAAAATGAATGAGGTTCGATAGAGTTCGCACGATGAAAAAAGTCTGACTCTTTGGATGCAACCCATCTATATGCGCTTGAATAGAGAGGGTAAAAAAATCTTTGTATTTCTTGCTGGCTTTATTCCCAATTGCTGCACAGATGATTACAGGTTTGCTGGTTTTTTTGGGGCAGAAAAACCTTGGTATTGACTCGGCAGCATGCACGTATGGAGAGTGTTGCTGATCACCCGCTTCTTAAGTCTTTTGTCGTATGCGCTTTGCTTTTTACGGTTGGCTTGGCGATGATTTTTTATATGCCGCTGAGCGTGACGTTCGTCTTTTGTGCTTTGGTCTTGGTGATGACAGTAATTCTGTTCACACGCTATAGACGCCTGCAATTATCACGATCTATTTTTCCTGTCGGGCGCGCTGTTTAGTTCGACTAGATTGATACGACGGAGTTGAAGGGAGTTTTGCCGAGTTCGTCGGGTTTATAAAAACTCGGCAATTAATTTAACCAATTCTGCACCATAGCTTTCTAATTTTTTGGCGCCGACGCCGGTAACACCACGTAGATCGTCAAGCGAGCGTGGTTTGGCTTTGGCGATCTCACGTAGGGTAGTGTCGTGAAAAATAATGAAAGCGGCGGTGTTGTGCGCTTTGGCTGTTTCGACGCGCCACCAGCGTAGGCGCTCGAAGATCGCTTGCTCACTGTCCGACAGATTCGTCTCAGAAAAATCTTTGGCGGATTGGCGTTTATGTTTGACTGCTTTTTCTGCTTTCTTATATTGGCGCAATTGTATTTTGGTTTCGCCACGTAAGACCGCACGTGATTCTTCAGTTAATTTTAGCGAACTGTAATTTTCGTAGTCGACGGCGACTAATCCAAGTGCAATCATTTGACGTAATAGCGCGCGCCATTCAGCTTCGCTTTTATCGGAACCTATCCCGTAAGTCGAGAGTTGATCGTGACGCCATTGTTTTACGCGGTCGGTATCAATACCCCGTATTACGTCGATCACATGACCCGCGGCGAAACGTTGATCGACGCGATAGATCGTTGAAAGAATTTTTTGCGCCGCGACGGTGCCATCGAATGAGCTGGGTGGTAATAAGCAGGTATCGCAATTGCCGCAAGGCTGAGACGCTTGTCCAAAGTAATCGAGAATGTGGACGCGACGACAGTTCAGTGTTTCGCATAAACCCAACATGGCGTCTAATTTGATGCCTTGTACTCGCTTGAAGGTTTCATTCGCTTCCGACTCGTCTATCATGCGTCGTTGTTGCACCACATCCTGCAAGCCATAAGCCATCCAAGCATTAGCGCTGGCCCCATCGCGTCCAGCGCGTCCGGTTTCTTGATAATAACCTTCTATACTCTTCGGCAAATCTAAATGAGCGACAAAACGCACATCGGGTTTGTCTATGCCCATGCCAAAGGCGATGGTGGCGGTCATGACGATGCCATCTTCACGCAGAAAACGCGCTTGATTTCGATAGCGATCAGATTGCTCCATGCCGGCATGATAGGGCAGAGCCGTGATGCCATTTTCATTTAGGAACTCGGCCGTCTCTTCGACTTTTTTGCGTGACAGGCAGTACACAATACCCGCGTCGCCGCTGTGTTGTGCATTGATGAAATCGAGTAATTGTTTGCGCCCATTTGCTTTCTCGACGATTTGATAGCGGATGTTGGGCCGGTCAAATGAAGAGACAAACTGCATGGCATTTTCTAATTGCAGTCTATGGATAATTTCATCGCGCGTTTGTTGATCCGCGGTCGCAGTCAAGGCTATCCTGGGCACATCGGGGAAGCGTTCGTGCAGTATCGAGAGCTTGATGTATTCGGGGCGGAAGTCATGCCCCCATTGTGATACGCAGTGTGCTTCGTCAATTGCAAACAGTGCTAGCGGCGTTACGCTTAGTAGCTCTAAACAACGTTGCGTCATTAAGCGTTCTGGTGCGATATACACCATGTCCAGTTCACCCTCCCGCATCATACGTTCTATACGCATCGCTTCTTCAAAACTCTGAGTCGAGTTGAGAAAGGCAGCACGTACACCGACTTCGGCTAGTGCATCAACCTGATCTTGCATCAAGGCGATTAAAGGCGAAACCACGACACCGACTCCGTGCCGTATCAAGGCTGGAATTTGGTAACACAATGATTTGCCACCGCCTGTTGGCATCAAGACCAGCGCATCACCTCCTTTGACCACATGATCGACAATCTGCCCTTGCTGCGAGCGAAATGCGGGGTAGCCGAAAACCGTCTGCAGCAGGTGCAGAGCCTGATCTTGTTCTGGTGTGGTAGCTTGCTGCATAAGTAACTTGAACCTATTCCGCCCAATGAATTACACCGGTATACGCGGTAATCAAAATCATGCAGCCAAAGGCGATGCGGTACCAGGCAAAGGCATTGAAATTATGCGTGCTGACATAGCGCAGCAACCAACGTACGCAAAAGAAGGCAGAGATAAAAGCTGCCACCGTCCCCAAGCTAAACATTGGGATATCGGCGCTGGAGAGCTCATGTCGGGCTTTATATAAAGAGTAAACCGTCGCGCCCAATAAAGTTGGAATCGCCAGAAAGAAAGAAAACTCGGTTGCTGCTTTACGCGACATACCAAACCACATACCACCGATAATGGATGCGCCTGAACGGCTGGTGCCCGGGATTAAAGCAAATGCTTGTGCCAGACCAATTTTCAATGCATCGCTGATACGCATATCGTCGACGGTTTCTATCTTGGAGGTAGGTTGAAGCTTATTGTGTTGATGGCGGCGTTCTGTCCACAAGATAATAATGCCACCTAGAATGAAGGCGAGTGCAACCGGCTCAGGTTTGAATAAATACGCCTTAATTTGCTTACTAAATAATAAACCGAGTATGGCAGCAGGTAAGAACGCGACAATCACATTGAGTGCAAAACTCTGAGCGGTGCGATCATGACCCAGACCTTTGACCACGCTAAAGATACGTTGCCTATATTCCCAGCAGACGGCAAAAATCGCACCCGCCTGTATCACAATTTCAAACACTTTTACTTTTTCACCAGTGAAATTTAACAGACTACCCGCTAGGATTAGATGACCTGTGGACGAAATTGGCAAAAATTCCGTGAGACCCTCGACGATGCCCATGATGACAATTTTGACTGCGAGTAATAAGTCCATAGCGTGATGAATATTTTTAAATTAGAAAATGCTGAGAAGGCACGAAGCTTATCATGGGCAGGCAAGGCCTGAACCTAAAATTGACGAGAAAGTGAGTGAGAATCAAGCAGCGCGGAAGTTAGATTCAAGATGATTATTTAAGCTTTGTTGGTTAGGGCCTGTTAACATTTAAATTGGGAGATGCGTTCAAGCCAAAAGGCGGGATGGCAAGGCGTAGTTCGCCGCCGAGGCTGGTGCCTCGGCAAGAGCTACAACGCTGTCCATCGCGCGTTTTGGCTTGAACCCTTCGGGAATGGGTAAAACGGGCACATGGCGTTGTTGCAAGTCGCTTACAGTGCTCGCACTGCGGCGCGCCTTGACGGTGAAGTCAGGGTTTAGAGCAGCATGCTGCTCACTGACGCAACGAAGCATCCTTGCAAGGATGCTTTCCTTTAGCGATAGCCTAGCCCTGTGCCCGTTTTTCCGCATTCGCACTCCCAATTTAAATGTTAACAGGCCCTAGATCTGGGGCGGTCGATTGCTCCAATACCTGCAACCAATGCAAAGCATAGTCGCGCGTATCACCACACATTTCTTGTGACGCTTGTAAACCTGAGCAGCATGCGGGCCGACCAGGCTGAGCAAAAATAGCGCAGCGCAGGTCCGCCGTCAATTGGATGCAAGGTATGCCAGCAGGTTTGCCATCGGGCATTCCTGGAATTGGACTGGAAATCGAGGGGGCGATGCAGCAGGCGGCACACTGCGGGCGACATTCTTTGGTTTTCATGGACGTATTGTAAACCGAGTGCCTTTATTTCTTGCTCGGTCTAGTTGAAATTTGCAACTAAATTTGTGGGAGTCGGTTATTTTATATGTGCACTCTGGCATTTTAAAAAGATATTTCAAAACTTTATGTTGTTGGTCTTGCCTGGGTATTTCGAGGATTTGTTGCTGGACTTGCCTTGACCAAATTGAGCATACCGCTTACATTACTGACTCTAGAGTAAGTTAATTTTATGGTGTGTTTTTAATATGATGTCATGCCCTTTTAAGCCACGCTGGGAGCGACGTAAAGATGCGCGTCCGCAGGAGCTATTGGATGCTGCGCTTGATCATTTTGTGGCGCGTGGATTTGCGGCGACCCGTTTAGATGATGTGGCAAAGTCGGCTGGTGTGTCGAAAGGCACTTTGTATTTGTATTTTTGCAGTAAGGAAGAATTATTTAAGGCCGTTGTGCGTGAATCCATCGTGCCATTGATTGGTGAGGCTGAAGAGGTTATTGAGCAATTTACCGGTACCAGCGAAGATCTGTTTCGCAATTTGATGCGAACTTGGTGGGGTAGTGTGGGCGCCTCTAAGCTCTCGGGTTTGCCGAAACTAATGATGGCAGAAGCCGGTAATTTCCCTGAACTTGCACGCTTTTATCAGGAAGAAGTGGTTGATCGCGGTGAAAATTTGGTGACCAGCGTATTGAAACGAGGTATCGCGCGTGGTGAGATACGCCAGCTTGACTTGGAAATCGCGCCAAGGATGATTACCGCACCGATGATTATGATGATGATGTGGAAACATTCCAGTGGCGTGTGTAAAGTCGATGACGCTAAATTGCCAGCCTATCTTGAATATTATATTGACATGGCTTTGCGCAGTATTTTGATAGAAAAGTGATCATTAATCTACAAGCTGTCGTCGACGAATTTGGGCACTTGATACTTTTTTACCAGTTTGGCCTGAGTATTATTTTAAAATTGCGTGATTCCTGCGAAATCACCGAATAAATCGCGCTGATTTTGGCAAATATTGATGTAAATGCTTCTTTTCATGGCGTGCTTTGATAAAATGCAGTTTCTTTTTCGGGCGTAAACTGAATAGACTTGTTCTTGTAGTAAATAGCTAAGATATTCAGAATGACCTTTGACAACTAATGCAAGTGAGTAAATTGACCATGAACATCGAACAAGCCCGTTTTAATATGATAGAGCAGCAAATTCGTCCGACCAATGTGAGTTCGCCAGAGGTCTTGGAGTTGCTCAGTATTGTAAAACGTGAAGACTTTTTCCCAGCAGCGCAAAAAAGCCTGGCATTCTTTGATACTGGCCTGCCTTTGTTTCCTGGCATCGTTTCTTTAACGCCGAAACTGGAAGCCCGCATAGTTCAAGAAGTCGCAGCGAAAAAGACGGATTCCGTGTTAGTGATAGGTGCGGATACTGGTTACCTGGCCGCTATGCTGGCCTATCAGGCGCGCCATGTGACAGTGATGGAAGCCGTGCCTGAAATTCGCGAGCTGGCACAAAATAATATTACTAAGAACGGTATTCGTAATGTTGATGTGCAATGGGGCGATGCAATGCAAGCAGGCTCATTCGCTGCATTCGACGTCATCGTGGTGACAGGTTCCTTAGAATCCTTGCCACAATCCTTGCAAGAGCAACTCAATGTTGCTGGCCGCCTATTTGTCGTAGTTGGCAGTGAGCCAGTGATGACCGCGCAGTTAATCACGCGCGAGTCCGAGTTATTCTTTAACACGAAAAAGTTATTCGAAACATCGGTGCCGCGCTTGTCTCAAGTTGCGCCAGCATCGACATTTAGTTTGTGATTTCTTTGAATTAAATCCATCGTTTCGGTAGAAAAAATACTTATGCAAAATATGACTGCACCCGAGTTAGCACAATGGTTAGCCGATTCTTCAAAAAAAGCGCCATTTTTACTTGATGTTCGGGAACCTTGGGAGTATGAAACTTGTCATATTCCTGAGTCGCAGCTCATACCCATGCATACAGTGCCTTTGAAGTTTGAGCAGTTAGATCGTGAAGCCACCATAGTTTGTATTTGTCATCACGGTGGTCGCAGTATGCAAGTAGCACATTTCCTCGAGAGAAATGGCTTTGATCAAGTTGTTAATTTGACCGGTGGAGTACATGCGTGGGCATTGCAGGTTGATACCTCAATGGCTACATATTAGGGCAGTCTTTAGTGGTGCTAAAGACGCCTGCATTTGATTTATTCAGCTCATTTGTAGCCATCTGCTTGAAGGCAGATCATCAATTGAAGTGATATTTAATTTTTTTCGGAGCATTTTATGCGTAAATCTATTATCGCTAGTGTTATCGCGACCGCGTTTCTTTCCTTGAATGCCGGCGCCAGCGATTTGCTGCAAATCTATAAAGAAGCTTTAGTCAATGATGCCCAATTTAGTGCAGCACGTGCTTCAAAATTGGCCGGTCAGGAACGCTCTGTCCAAGGTCGTTCTAGCTTGTTGCCAAGCGTAGGACTAAGTGCTGGTGTGACAAAGACGCATTCAGAATTTGACCCAGATGTTGGTGCAACCACTACCAGCAATAGTACAGGTCGTTCTATGACTTTGTCCTTGTCTCAGCCGTTGTTCAACATGGCAACTTGGGAGAATTACGAACAATCTAAATTAGCAGTAGTTAGTTCAGATTTGCAATTCGCCGCAGCACAACAGGATTTAATGTTACGTGTTAGTCAGGCCTATTTTGATGTCTTAGCTGCACAAAATACTTTAAAAACCTTGCAAGCGCAAAAAGTAGCGGTAGCAGAACA
Organism: Undibacterium sp. GW821-FHT11H02; assembly: GCF_058808015.1. Classification (NCBI taxonomy): domain Bacteria; kingdom Pseudomonadati; phylum Pseudomonadota; class Betaproteobacteria; order Burkholderiales; family Oxalobacteraceae; genus Undibacterium; species Undibacterium sp. GW821-FHT11H02. The sequence continues at coordinate 68,765 of NZ_JBXARG010000011.1, forward strand.
ATTGGCTTCGGCAAAACGTAACTTTGAAGTGGGAACTCAGACGATCACGGATACCCACGAAGCCCAATCACAATATGATTTAATTACCGCACAAGAATTAGCTGGACAAGGTGATTTAGATGTAAAACGTGCAGCCTTGCGCCAAATCATTGGTAAAGATGCCGGTGATTTGGCTATCTTAAAAGACGGCGTGCAATTGAGTGCACCTATTCCTGCTCAGTTGAATGACTGGGTAGAGTCTGCGGAAAAACAGAACTTTTCTGTCGCCGCTTCGGAAGTGTCTTTGGAAGTAGCAAAGCGCGAAATTAAGAAGAGTCGTGCTGGTCATTTGCCAACCATAGATCTCTCTGCGAGTACTGGTCGCAGTACGGGTTCATCCGCTACACTGCCACCTGGCGTGAGTAAGCCAACTACGATAGGTGTTTCTGTCAAGATCCCTATTTTTAATGGCTTTGGCACCGATAGCCGGGTACGTGAAACGATTGCTTTAGAAGATAAAGCCCGCAACGACCTAGAAACTGCACGTCGCAGTGCTGCACAGACGGCACGCCAGTCTTATATTGGTGTAGTTAGTGGTCTGGCGCAGATCAAAGCTTTCGAAGCCGCTGAAATCTCCAGTCAATCTGCTTTGGACTCAACCAAACTTGGTTACCAAGTTGGTGTGCGTATCAATATCGACGTTTTGAATGCACAGCAAAAGCTGTCAAACACACGCCAAAGTTTGGCTAAAGCGCGTTACGATTCCATCATGAGTGGATTGCGTTTGAAAGCAGCGGCGGGTTCTTTGAAAGAAGCTGATCTGGCAGAAGTGAATGCCCTGTTGATAAAGTAAATTTTCTCGAAATTCCCCCAATAAAAAACCCGCTCGATGCGGGTTTTTTATTGGTGAAGTTTTGGGGTGATTGAAAAGCTTTCGAAATTCCAACTTATTTAGTGAGATAGCTGACGGTAGTGTAAGTCACATTGTTTGTTGATGCCGAATAAAATTCTATCCGCAAGCCCCAACATATCCGCAAGAAACACAGCGCGAGCAGCCATCTATTTTTTGTAATGCATAAGCGCCGCAATCAGGACATTTTTTACCTGTTGCCGTATAGGTCATGGGAGCGGATTCGACTTCATATGCTAAGTCATCCATGCCGTAGGCAAGCTGTTTGTTTTTGAATTTTTCTGCCAATACAACGATAGGCACCTGATTACCACCTGCGTCTAAGAAGCCACGCTTCATCAATATGCGTTGTAGGGAATAGCCAATCGCTGCGACTTCGGATTCATGAAACAAGGGGGCTTGTGAACCATCATCTTTGGTGATCATGCCACAACGTACAGTACCTTTATCCCATACTACTTCGCGCATGTCGGCCAGCGCTTTGGCGATGGAGCCGCCTGAGCGTGCTGCCATCGACAGCAAACGCATACTAGCGGAAATCCATTGCTGCCCATCGTTTTTTTGGCCCGCAGGCATGAAAAATTCAAACGGTCGTTCTATGGTCGCTAGTTCACCACCCACCATGCCTTGAATATGAATGAAGCTGACCGTCAGATAAACAGTTTTTTTGCCTTCATAGGTCATGTACTGCACTTTGGATGTGACTGATTCGAGATCGCCAAATGGACGGCCATCAAATTGTTTGCGCAGCAAATCGTCATCCGGTACGGCCTTGATCACGGACGCAGGGGTTTCAGTGCTGACGGATAAAACGCTGCCTAATATATTGTTGGGACGATAGGTGGCAAGGCCTTTGAGCCCAGCGCGCCAGGCATCCATATAGAGATTTTGAAAATCTGCATACGGATAATCAGCCGGCACATTGACGGTCTTGGAAATGGCGGAATCGACATAAGGTTGTACTGCTTGCAGCATCAGCATATGATCATTCGCCGACATATTTAAAGCAGTGACAAAGGCGGGCGGTAATTTGCTATCGTCCGATACGTCATTACCTAAATGACGATACAGACGCCAGGCATGATCAGCCACTTCATAGATTTTACTGTCGCCTACTGCCATGCGTTTTTTGCGGTTATAAACCCAGGAAAACGCGGGTTCGATACCATTCGAGGCATTGTCGGCAAAGGCTAATGTAATCGTGCCGGTTGGTGCGATTGAGAGTAAGTGTGAATTACGTAAACCATATTGCGCGATTTGTTGGCGTAAATGATCGGGTAAGCGTTTTGCAAACGAGCCTTGTAAATATTGCTCACTATCGAATAAAGGAAATGCGCCTTTTTCTTTCGCGAGTTCGACTGAGGCTTGGTAGGAGGTGTTACGCATAGCCTCGGCAACCTGGGTCGCAAATGTGCGTCCTTCCGCCGAGTCGTAACGTAGGCCCAGCATCACCAAAACGCTACCCAAACCTAGGAAGCCCAAGCCGACCCGGCGTTTCGACATGGCTTCGTCGTGTTGCTGTGGCAGCGGCCATGCGGTAGCGTCGAGCACATTATCCAGCATGCGGGTAGCGACACTGACGACGGTTTGAAATGCCTCAAAATCGAAACTCGCCTGTTCGGTAAAAGCAGACTTTGCGAAGCGCGTTAAGTTAATAGAGCCGAGGCAGCAGCAGCCGTAATCGGGTAAAGGTTGTTCACCGCAGTTGTGTACATACAAACCATTGGCATCGAATGCATTGATACCCGGAATTTGCACGTCGTAGACCATTTCTTCGCAGTCGAAGCTGATGCTCGCGACGGTTGCGCTAAAGCGTTCGCGATTTAATTTGCGACGATAATTTGTCAATGCTTTGTCCAAGGCATCGCTTTTTGCTGTATCCGCGAATCCTATTAGTTCAGCATAGCGCTGTAGATTGTCGCCGCTAATACACAATTCATGCACCACTTGTGTCAGGTAAAGTGCCTTGCCACCATGACCATCGGGCATCATCTTTTCTACAGGGTGTGGCCCTTTGCGTTCTTGATAAAGCGTGGCGACGATGCCTAGTCGCATTAACATACGTTGTACGCGTTGCAGCGTGTCGATATTGCTTTGAGTTAAAACTACACTGATGCCTTTTTCTTGTGTGCCTTGTACTGAGCCATCAGCGTCAAATAATCCGCGTAGAAATCCAATGTAAAAATCCGAAGAGCTCGTTTCAAACGCATCGTGCATGATTTTCGCTTGAGGGCGCATGCCTAATTCGAAAGCTAAATCTCTCAAGCTACTATTTTTTAAACGATATTCGTCACGTCCCTTTATCGCACAAAAACCTTGAAAATCCGAACGGGTTTTCAGCTCTGTCATTGCGTGCTCTGCGGCTGCGATGATGCCATTGCTGGTCGCGAAGGAGCTGCCATTGACTTGGTGTTTGATTTCTTTGTCCCACACACTGAGTACGGCTGTTTCTTCTTTTAGCGTGCCATCACCCAAGAGCAGGCCGATCAAGTAGCCCTGATTTTCTGAATAATTCCCTTGCCAGCCAAGATAGTTGCGATGATTGTGCAGGGCAATTTGAACACCAGCTGTGAGTTCGCCCGCTTTGACCCAACTAAATTCTTGGCGGTAGCGAGTCGACTTTGTGATTTTTCTGACCAAATGATCATGGGTCAGACGCAATTCTTGACCTTCTTTTGTCTTCAGTTTGAAGACGGGTTTTATTCCCGTTGCAAAGAAACCTAAATCGCTCGATGCAAATTCTTGTCCATTAATGATGGCATGAAATGGAGTACCTAATAATGCACTGACTTGTTTGGCACCTTCTGACGTGGCAATCCAGGTATCTGCCGTCACGCAAGGATTCGTGGCCTCTATCGTTTCACAATAGTGCAAATTGTTTTCGGCATTGATACGGGATAAAAACAAAATGCCAGGCTCGGCGTGATCGTAAGTCGATTTCATGACTTCATCCCACAAGTCGCGCGCCTTGACGGTTTGATATACCCACAAGCCTTGCTCATTTTGATAAGCACCACTGAGCTTTTTATCGTCGCTGGGTTCGGCTTTATGGGTTAGCAGAAAATCGCCATCGGCGGCAACCGCATTCATAAAGGTATCGGTGACGCCTATAGAAATATTGAAGTTAGTCAGGCCACCTTGATCCTTAGCATGAATAAATTCAAGAATGTCGGGATGATCGCAACGCAGAACACCCATCTGCGCACCACGTCTGGCACCGGCTGATTCAACCGTAGAGCATGAGGCATTGAATACTTGCATAAACGAGACGGGACCAGAAGCACGTGAGCGGGTGCCGCGTACTAAGGCATCTTTGGGACGTATTGTTGAAAAGTCATAACCGACACCACCGCCGCGACGCATAGTCTCTGCCGCATCTGATAGGGCGGTGTAGATACCTGGTTTGCCATCAGTGGTGCTGGAAACTGAATCACCGACTGGTTGTACAAAGCAGTTGATCAAGGTGGCGTGTAAATCCATCCCTGCGGCTGAATTAATTCTGCCTGCAGGTACGAAGCCATTTTTTTGTGCCCATAAGAATTTCTCTTCGTAGTAGGCCTGGAAGTCGGGTGCCTCAACGCTGGACAGGGCTTTGGCGACGCGTGCCTGGACGTCCTGAATGGTCGCTTCTTCGCCTTTGGCGTATTTTTCCAGAAGGACATCGAGGGAAATTTCTTGTGGTGACATATCGGGCCATCCTAGGATTTTGTCGTTGGCATTCATGCTAGTTTTTTCGTGGAGTGAGATCAGAGTGTGATGCTTTTCAGCAGAAATGGATGCTTCATTATAGACCTCTGTACAGCTTTTTCCTTGACTCTTCTCAATTAGAAATTATTAAAATTTAAGCAATTTTTACTCAGTTAGACGCTTTTTATGGAGTGCTAAAGGCGAGGAAAGATTCAGGATTGTCATGAATTTTTTGATATTTGATAAAAAATGGCGAATCTATTGATATAAGTTAAAGAATTCATCGTCGCGAGCACGCCGACTTTGATTTACATAAGAATGATTCTCGTTTATAGTTTTGTCTTGAAACAAGTTTCTTCATTGATCGCGACCCCGACTAGTATTATGAACTCCATAAATGCAAATATGGCAACGCCTGCGAATTTCACCAAGCCAGTACCGGCAGTACCGCTGCCATCGCCATCGCTGAGCATTTCCGCTGAAGTAAAAAAGCTGGCGGATATTGCGATTGGCGAAAAATGTGTGGTGCGTCAGTTGCTCGTGCCGACTGGTATGCCGGAATGGTTGACTCAATTAGAAGACATAGGATTTATCGCAGGAGAGCCAGTGACCTTGATGGCACGCGGTGCCTTCGGCGGAGATCCCTTGGTGGTTCGTATCGGCTTGTCAACTTTTGCCTTACGTAAAGCCGAGGCGGCTTGTGTGCTGGTTGATGTGTTGGCAAACGATTTAGAGAATAAGGCTGCTGCATGAAACAGCTTAAACCCGCAGCGACACAGTCAGTTATTCACTTCCATGCCAGCGGTCCCTTAGTTGCCTTAGTCGGCAATCCCAATTGCGGTAAAACAGCCTTATTTAATCTACTCACCGATAGCAAACAAAAAGTTGCGAATTACGCCGGCGTGACGGTGGAACGCAAAGAAGGGCGCTTGCATACTGCGTCCGGTAAAACCTTGCGCGTGTTGGATTTGCCCGGCACTTATAGTCTGCATCCACGTTCTCCTGATGAACGTGTCACGCATGATGTTTTATACGGTAATGCGATAGGCGAAAAACGGCCTGACTACGTAGTATGCGTGGTGGATGCCACGAATTTACGGCGTGGCTTGCGTTTAGTGATAGCGGTACAGCGTCTCGGTATTCCTTGCATGGTGGCGCTGAATATGACGGATATGGCAGAACAGCGTGGCCTGCATATCGATGAACAGGCCCTAGCACGCGAGTTAGGTATTCCTGTTGTGCGCACGGTGGGTATCAAGCAAGGTGGCGATACTGCCTTGAAAGCGATGTTGGACAATATTCAAGCTTTAAATAGTCACGCCCATCTGGACGACAGCGATCCAGCAATCCAATCGCACACGGATCTCGATCATGAGCGTGTGCGCCAGATTTTGGCAAAATTGGGTTTGGATGAAATAGTCCCCCATAACACGAGTGATAAGATTGATCGTGTCGTGCTGCATCCCGTAGTCGGACCTACGCTATTAGCCGTCATCTTATTTTTGGTGTTCCAAGCCGTGTTCGCTTGGGCAACCGTCCCCATGGACTTGATTAAAGAGGGTACGGAATGGCTGGGTGCAAGCATTTCCACATTGTTGCCTGAAGGTTGGGTACAAAGTTTGATCGTCAACGGCATTATTGCTGGCGCTGGTGGTGTGATTGTGTTTTTGCCGCAAATTCTGATCCTGTTCTTCTTTATCTTGGTCTTGGAAGAGTCGGGCTACTTGCCACGTGCTGCTTTCTTACTGGATCGCTTGATGGGAGGAGTGGGCTTGTCGGGTCGTTCATTCATTCCCTTGTTGTCGAGTTTTGCCTGCGCGATACCAGGCATCATGGCTGCACGCACGATTGCCAATCCACGTGATCGTATGGTGACGATTATGATCGCGCCATTGATGACTTGTTCCGCACGTTTGCCGGTATATGCCTTATTAATAGGGGCATTCATTCCACAGCGAGATGTATGGGGAATTTTTGAATTACAAGGATTGGTTTTGTTCGCCCTATATGGCGCAGGCATTATCGGCGCATTGGCCGTGGCTTGGGTCTTGAAACGATTTACCGCGCAAAGCCAGATACGCACTTTGATGATGGAACTACCGAGCTACCATTTACCAACTATTCGCAATGTCTTGATAGGTTTAAAGCAGCGTGTGGTGATTTTTATGAGTCGCGTTGGGGGCATTATTTTGATGCTGACGATCGCTTTATGGTTCCTCGCCAGCTATCCCGGCGCACCCGCTGGCGCAACCGGAATGCCGATAGAATATAGTTTTGCGGGTTACATCGGTAAAGCTTTGGCAGTCGTGTTCGAGCCTATCGGTTTTAACTGGCAAATCAGTATTGCTTTGGTGCCTGGTATGGCGGCACGAGAAGTGGCTGTCAGTTCTTTAGGAACTGTGTATGCTTTGGCAGCGGCTGGTAGTGACACGGCTGAAGCCTTAATGCCTTTGATCGCAAAACAGTGGAGCATAGCGACCGCATTGTCCTTGTTGGCGTGGTATGTTTTTGCACCACAATGTTTGTCGACGATAGCGACTGTCAAGCGTGAGACTGGCGGTTGGAAAATGCCTATGATTATGCTGGGCTATTTATTTGCACTCGCTTATTTGGCCTCTTTTATTACTTACCGAATCGCACTCGCTTGTGGTTTGGGCTAACTAAAACAAGAACACGATCAATCTAAACAAGTTGGGCGAGGTTTTCTAAAATACTCGTCCAACCTTGAATCACACTGGCTTCATAATCTGACCACACGCCTTCATGCACCAGATGTAAAACGCAACCATGCTCTGATTTGTTAATACTGAGCGTGACGTAGGTGGCAGGAAATGGATTGCCACCAAAACTAAAACGCAGATGCTGTGGCCGGTCGATTTCCAAGTACTCACCACGATGCTCGGCATCGACACCATCCCTGGTTTCGATAATGCAAAATTTGCCACCAACGCGCGCGTCGATTTCCACGGTTTTCATAATACCCGTCGGTGTGGCAAATAAAAATTTCCCTGCTTTCTGCGGATCTAACCAGGCATCAAAAATGGCTACAGCGGAGGCCGTAAATTCACGTGATACTTTGACGGCGCAGGTGGTTTGGGTCATGTTGCTCTCCTTCTTAGTTCTTTGTTTAAATAAAAGCGAGTGTCATTTTTCTGTACGAAAGAAACTGCCTCAAGATTCGCGAGCAAGCAAAAAAATAATATTAGCGCCTAAGCTTTGCTGGACTTTCATTGTAGCTACGTTTTTGAAGTTGCTGGTAAAACTAAGTCAGGACTTGCTGCAAAACGCAGGATTTGAAAATACTTGCGGGTGTCTTAAGTGCTAGTTTGCCGAAAACAGGCAAGGACGGGACATGGAATAAGAGTCATTGCTCACAAAACTAGAATTCGCTTTTTCTTGGGGTTAGAAAACAAAAAAACCATCCGGCGAAACTGGATGGTTTTTTTGTTTTCGAATCTTGGTGGAGTCGGCGGGAATCGAACCCGCGTCCAAGAGCACTCTACAGACAGTTCTACATACTTAGTGCTGTTATTTAATTTAATCCCGACGACGCGAACGCACACGCTGCGGCAGGACGAGTTACCTATTATTTAGTTCCAAGCTAAGTAGCCCAACTTGAAACGATTCCCTATAAATGACTCTAAGCTGTTACCAGCCCGCCCTAGGGAAGAAGCGGTTAAGAGTTAGCGAGCGATTAAGCTGCTAATGCGTACGAGTTATCGTTTGCAGTTATATATTTCAGATTGTATTTACGAGGTAGTCTGGCCTCGGTATGCCCTGCTCTGCTTTGCAACCCCTGTCGAAACCAGGTCGACCCCAAAGCAATGCTAAGTATACTCTATATGGGGCGAGCTCTCCAAGTTTCAACTATTTTTTTAGGCTGTTTGGGTTTGTAATACTTTGCCACGGACTAATTCTAGTAACTCCAATGGCGAATCTAGGATGGCATCGGCTTTCCAATGCGTTGGTTCTGTCGCACCGCAATAACCCCAAGCAGCGGCCACACTGGTCATGCCGGCAGCTTGTGCAGCTTGGATATCACGCAAATCATCACCAACATACCAGCATTCCGAGGCTGGAATTTGAATTCTGCGCGCTGCCTCTAAGAGTGGCTCTGGATGCGGCTTTGCATGAGGTGTAGTATCGCCAGAAATAATGCATGCAGCGCTGATCAGCTCGATTTGTGGTATCAGCGGGCTGGTAAAACGTTCGGCTTTATTGGTAATAATGCCCCAGGTGACGTTTAATTGTTCTAGTCCAGTGATTAATTCTTTGACGCCTGAAAATAGTTGACTATGCACCGCAATTGCAGCTTCATAGTTTGCGAGAAACTCAAGGCGCATTGCTTCGTAGTCTGGATGTTCAGGAGTAATTTGAAATCCAGCTCCGATTAAGCCGCGCGCGCCCGCTGAGGCAAATGGCCGCAAGCTAAGATAGGGTGCTGCGTCTAAACCGCGGTTGAGGCGCATTAAGTTGACGGCTGCCGCCAAGTCAGGTGCGGTGTCGGCAAGCGTACCATCTAAGTCGAATAGAACTGCTTTTGGTGTAATCATAATGGGCGCGTGCAGGCGACTAAATAATTGACGCTAGTATCTTGATTGAGTGAATAAATTTTGCTAAGTGGGTTGTAGCTCATGCCTTTCATTGCATCAACGATGAGTCCGGCATTGCGTATGTCTTGGGTTAACTCGGCAGGTGTGATGAATTTTTCGTAATCATGGGTTCCCTTGGGTAGCATCTGTAGCAAATATTCGGCACCAATGATGGCGAACAGATAGGCTTTGGGATTGCGGTTTATGGTGGAGAAAAACACTTTGCCACCTGGTCTGACTAATTTGGCACAAGCGCGGATCACGGATGCTGGATTGGGTACATGTTCCAGCATTTCCATGCAGGTCACAACATCATATTGTCCTGCCTCGCGGTCTGCCATGTCTTCGGCAGCGATTTTTTCATAGCGAACTTGTATGCCGGATTCTAAGCTATGTAAATCTGCCACCTTTAATGCTTTGTCCGACAAGTCTATGCCAGTCACATCCGCTTTTTTCTTCGCCATCGATTCGGCCAAAATCCCGCCGCCACAGCCTATATCGATTACTTTTTTGCCAGCTAAAGGCGCTAAATTATTGATCCATTCCAGGCGTAAAGGATTGATTTCGTGCAAAGGCTTAAATTCTGAACTGGGATCCCACCAGCGATGTGCTAAATCGCTGAATTTTTGAATTTCAGAAGGATCAACATTAGTGCTTGCATTATCGGAGGTGGATATAGACATAGAAATTTTTAGCAGTGGTAGGTACGAATGCAAACGAAGGGTGGGTGTGCGCTGGTTTTGGAAAAACTGGCCTCATTTTAATGTAAATAGGGATGAAAATTAATTTCACCAGTGTCGTTGGTGAAAGAAATCTAAACTTTATCGATTTGCCATAAAAAAACCCGCCGAAGCGGGTTTTTATTAAGTAAGTTTGAAAATTACTTATTGATAGTACGTGTGCCAACCACTTCGATTTCAACGCGGCGGTTTTTAGCGCGACCTTCTTTAGTTTTGTTATCAGCAACTGGTTGTTTTTCGCCTTTACCTTCAGAGAAAACACGTTTTGCATCGATACCGCGGCTGATGATGTAAGCCTTCACTGCTTCAGAGCGACGAATAGACAATTTTTGGTTGTATTCATCAGTACCAACAGAATCCGTGTGACCAACTGCAACGATGACTTCCAGATTAACGTCTTTCAATTTAGATGCCATGTCATCCAATTTAACTTTAGCTTCTGGCTTCAAGATAGCTTTATCAAAATCAAAGAAGGCATCAGCTGCAAACGTGACTTTTTCAGAAGTTGGAACTGGTGCTTGAGGTTTTACTGGTGCTGGTGGTGGTGGCGGTGGAGCAACTGGTGTTGGAGGTGCCACTGGTTTTGGTGGTGCGGGTGGAACTAGTGGTAAATCGCAACCTGCAACTGCATCGGCTGGAGTGTAATACCCTGTGCGCCAGCATAAACCGAATGGATCGCGAACGATGACGCCACGTGCATCTTGTACATAGGCACTGTATGGTGTGTTCGCTTTGATGTCAGTGATAGTTTGAGCTGAAGCCGAAAAAGTGGCAACGGCACTAGCTGCAATTGCGAGCTTGACTAAAAGTTTCATATTTTTTTCCCTCGGTTGAGAATATACGCAGAAAAACTGCGTTAAAAGATGCAAAAGTGCAAATGCAAAGAACGTAAAGATAGAATTTTAACACGTACTTGATGACATGACTATGACAAGCACCATGCTGTAAAGAAATTTTTCAATTGTCTTGTGCAATGCGGTGAACCGATTTTGCCATAAGTCGACTTCGCAGCATTGAAATGAATTCGAGTGCAAACTCGGTATTGGGGGCTTTTGTCTTTTTTTGACAACATGATAAATATCTTTCTTGAAACTTTCAAGCTTGTGGTGTTTTCGGTAAATAAAGTGAAAGTTGTCAGCTGCCTATTTCTCGATGTTAAAAGACTTTGTTTGTCGTGTATTTAAGTACTTGAATGGCGGTTTATAAAAACGATGGTAGAGCAGGGTAGCCGTGCTAAAATGAGCAGTTGAAAACAAAATGCCGCTGTGGTGGCGATAGTCAAATAAATAAAAATATCGCTATTTTGACGGTGCATTGAGTTAATAGATGTAGGACTTCCGCCAGCCTAGTGCTGGCTTGTTATTTTAACCAAGCTTACTGCTGGTTTTTTAAGCACATAATTAAGCATTTAGTAAGCACTCAAACAAGTCTGACCGCCAATGGATCAATTCGCAAAAGAAACACTCCCGATTTCCCTTGAAGAAGAAATGCGCAAGAGCTACCTCGATTACGCCATGAGCGTGATCGTAGGCCGTGCTTTGCCGGATGTGCGTGATGGTTTAAAGCCTGTGCATAGGCGCGTTTTGTTCGCGATGCATGAAATGAATAACGTCTACAACCGCCCATTTGTGAAGTGCGCGCGTGTGGTCGGTGAAGTCATGGGTAAGTATCACCCGCATGGCGATGCATCAATTTACGACACCCTGGTGCGTATGGCGCAGGACTTTTCCTTACGCTACACCTTGGTCGATGGTCAGGGTAACTTCGGTTCTGTCGATGGCGATAATGCGGCGGCGATGCGTTATACCGAGTGTCGCTTGGATAAAATCGCAAATGAAATTCTGGCCGACATCGATAAAGAAACGGTTGATTTCGTGCCTAACTATGATGGTAAAGAAAAAGAACCATCGGTCTTGCCAACCCGTATTCCAAACCTGTTGATCAATGGATCTTCAGGTATTGCGGTCGGTATGGCGACGAATATCCCGCCACACAATATTACTGAAATCATCAACGGTGCTTTGCATGTACTGCGTAATCCAGAATGCACGATTGATGAATTGATCGAAATTATTCCAGCACCAGATTTTCCAACCGCAGGTTTGATTTACGGTGTATCCGGTGTGCGTGATGGCTATCGTACTGGCCGTGGTCGTGTTGTGATGCGCGCCAAAACCCACTTTGAGGAATTCGGCAAAGAAGGTCGTACTGCGATCATCGTTGATGAGTTGCCGTACCAAGTCAATAAAAAATCTTTGCTTGAGCGTATTGCGGAAAACGTTCGCGATAAAAAGCTCGAAGGTATTTCTGATATTCGTGATGAATCCGATAAATCGGGTATGCGTGTTGTGATCGAACTCAAGCGCGGCGAAGTACCCGAAGTCGTCTTGAATAATTTGTACAAGCAAACGCAATTGCAAGACACTTTCGGTATGAATATGGTTGCGCTGGTGAATGGACAACCAAAGCTATTGAACCTGAAGCAAATGTTGGAATGCTTCTTGTCGCATCGTCGCGAAGTCGTTACACGCCGTACTGTATTTGAATTACGTAAAGCGCGTGACCGTGGTCATGTGTTGGAAGGCTTGGCTGTCGCATTGGCCAATATTGATGATTTCATCGCGATTATTAAAGCGGCCCCAACGCCACCGATCGCGAAACAAGAATTGATGACACGTGCTTGGGATAGCTCCATGGTGCGTGAAATGTTGACCCGTACTGCTGCGGATAATCCGGGTGGTATCGAAGCATTCCGTCCAGAGAGTTTGCCTAAGCATTACGGTATTCAGACCGATGGCCTGTACAAATTGTCCGACGATCAGGCGCAAGAAATTTTGCAAATGCGTTTGCAACGTTTGACTGGTTTGGAACAAGACAAGATTGTTAATGAGTATAAAGACGTGATGGCAGAGATCGCTGATCTTTTGGATATTTTGTCCAAGCCAGAACGCGTTACCGTCATCATCACTGATGAAATGACAGCCTGTATGAACGAATACGGTATCGGTAATAAAGATGCACGTCGTTCTGAAATCGTCTTGAATGCGACGGATCTTGAAACCGAAGATTTGATTACACCGGTCGATATGGTGGTGACTTTATCGCACACGGGCTATATGAAATCGCAACCTTTGTCTGAGTACCGCGCACAGAAACGCGGAGGTCGCGGTAAACAAGCGACAGCGACCAAGGATGACGATTGGATTGAACAATTGTTCGTCGCGAATACACATGATTACATCTTGTGCTTCTCGAATCGTGGTCGTTTGTATTGGTTAAAAGTGTGGGAAGTGCCACAAGGCTCACGTAATTCACGCGGTAAGCCTATCGTGAATATGTTCCCATTGCAGGACGGTGAGAAAATTACCGTGATCTTGCCATTATCTGGCGACAACCGTACTTTCCCTGAAGATCATTACATCTTCATGGCGACTAGTTTGGGTACCGTGAAGAAAACGGCATTGAATGACTTCAGCAATCCACGTAAAGCCGGCATTATCGCGGTCGACTTGGATGATGGTGATTTCCTGATTGGTGCAGCATTGACCGATGGTAAGCATGATGTGATGTTGTTCTCCGATTCCGGTAAAGCTGTACGCTTTGATGAAAACGACGTACGTCCTATGGGCCGTACAGCCCGTGGTGTGCGCGGTATGAATCTGGAAGAAGGTCAACAGGTTATTGCTTTGCTGGTCGCGGAAAATGAGCAGCAATCAGTCTTGACCGCAACGGAAAATGGCTTCGGCAAACGTACGCCTATCACCGAATACACACGTCACGGTCGCGGTACTAAGGGCATGATCGCGATCCAGACTTCTGAACGTAACGGTAAAGTTGTGGCCGCAACCTTGGTTGATCCAACCGATGAAATTATGTTGATCACAACTGGCGGCGTCTTGATCCGCACACGCGTTTCTGAAATCCGTGAAATGGGCCGTGCGACTCAGGGGGTGACTTTGATTGCGGTGGAAGATGGTACTAAACTTTCCGGCTTGCAGCGCATCGTTGAAACAGATGCTGATCCAGAAGCTGTTGAAGGCGGCGAAGCAATTGGTGACGCGGCTGTCGAAGAATGAACGTAGGGTGGGCACGTTTTTGGTGCCCACGCGTTACGGTTAAAATACTTCGGAAAAAATATTGACATAAAATCTCCGGCTTCCGTCGGACACGTGGGCACATAAAACGTGCCCACCCTACGTTTGAATACAACGGTTTGAAAACCATGAACACGATCTACAATTTCTCAGCCGGCCCAGCCGTCTTACCAAAAGAAGTCTTGCAACAAGCAGCAAGTGAGATGTTGGATTGGCATGGTAGCGGCATGTCGGTGATGGAAATGAGTCATCGTGGCCCAGAATTCATGTCTATACTCGCGCAGGCACAAGCTGATTTGCGTGAATTATTGAACCTACCCGCCAACTATAAAATCTTGTTCTTGCAAGGTGGTGGCTTAGGCGAAAACGCCATCGTGCCTTTGAATCTGGTAGGACGCAAAGCCCAGCCAGCGACCATTGATTTTATCCACACAGGTTCATGGAGTGGTAAGTCAATCAAAGAAGCGAAAAAGTACGCGAACGTGAATGTCGCCGCTTCCAGTGAGAGTGCTGGCTTCAATGGCGTGCCAGATCCTTCCACTTGGAATTTGTCAAAAGACCCCGCTTACGTGCATCTTTGCACGAACGAAACTATCGATGGTGTTGAATATCACTTTGTTCCTGATATCGCGCAGCAAACCAATGGCGCAGCTCTGGTAGCAGATATGTCTTCCCATATTTTGTCGCGTGTGATTGATGTCTCAAAATACGGCGTGATTTTTGGTGGCGCACAGAAAAATATTGGCCCGGCAGGTTTGACTTTGGTGATAGTACGCGAAGACTTACTCGGTTCGGCATTGCCAATTTGTCCGTCTGCATTTGACTGGAAAATCGTGGCCGATAATGACTCCATGTACAACACGCCACCAACTTACTCCATCTACATTGCTGGTTTAGTATTCCAATGGCTGAAACGTCAAGGTGGTGTTGCGGCGATGGAGCAAAAGAACATCGCTAAATCTAATTTACTCTATGAGTATTTGGATAGCACAGATTTCTATGTCACGCGCGTTGCAAAAGAATTCCGTTCGCGTATGAATGTACCGTTTTACTTGAAGGACGAATCTTTGAATGCCGCTTTTTTAGCGGCGGCAAAAGAACGCGGTTTATTGCAATTGAAAGGTCATAAATCAGTAGGCGGTATGCGTGCCTCGATTTATAACGCGATGCCGATAGAAGGTGTGCAAGCTTTGGTCGGGTTTATGCGGGATTTTGCTGAGGCAAATAGTAAGTAAAAAATAATCTAAATCATCAGCCCTTTCTTTATATGGCACCCACCATCACCTAGAAACCGTGGCGCTGATGAATCAAGTCACAAGCTTGAATAAGATTGAACATGTTATTTAAATTTTTCAATTGCGCTTGCTGTGTGATTGATCTAAAAACGGTTTTTAGGTTTTCAAATGAACGACAATAAATTACTCCCTCTCAGAGAGAAAATCGATGCCATCGACGCAGCAATTTTGGAATTACTCAATCAACGTGCCAGTGTTGCGCAAGAAGTTGGTCACGTTAAAGCAGAGACCAATGCACCTGTTTTTAGACCTGAGCGTGAAGCACAAGTCTTGCGCAATATGGCAGCGAAAAATACTGGCCCTTTGCTCAACGATGATATTCAATTGATTTTCCGCGAAGTGATGTCGGCATGCCGCGCTTTAGAGCGCCGTGTCGTGGTGGCATTTCTCGGTCCAGTCGGCACTTTTAGCGAACAAGCTGTCTACAAACAATTCGGTCACGCGATCGAAGCCTTGCCTTGCATCTCTATCGACGAAGTGTTCCGTGCGACCGAAGCGGGTACCGCTGATTTTGGTGTAGTGCCTATCGAAAATTCTTCTGAAGGCGCAATCAATCGCACCTTGGATTTGCTCTTGCAAACGAGTCTCGCCATTAGTGGTGAAGTCGCAATTGCTGTACAACATAGTTTGATGAGTAAGTCAGGAACTATGGAAGGCGTGACACGTATTTGTGCGCACTCGCAAGCATTGGCGCAATGCCAAGCTTGGCTCAATCAACATTATCCACATGTAGAACGGCAAGCAGTCGCGTCGAACGCGGAAGCGGCACGCATGGCTAGTGCGGATTTTAGTGTCGCTGCGATTGCCAGTGAGATCGCCGGACATCAATATAATCTGGGTATCGTCAGTGCGCATATTCAGGACGATCCACATAACCGCACACGCTTCGCCGTTGTTGGACGTTTGAATACGACACCTAGCGGCAAAGATCAGACTTCTATCGTTCTCGCAACGCCAAATAAGGCGGGTGCCGTGTATAACTTGCTCGCACCATTGTCTAAGCATGGCGTATCGATGACACGTTTTGAATCGCGTCCTGCGCGTACTGGTAATTGGGAATATTACTTTTACGTCGATGTGGAAGGGCATGCGATGGATGCCAAGGTGAAAGCCGCGATGGAAGAGCTAAATCAAGATGCGGCGTTTTTTAAGATATTAGGTTCCTATCCCTGTACTGTGTAAGTTTTTTTAGCCGCAGAGGTGCAGTGATTTCGTAGGGCGTGTGAAACCCGCGCCGCTGGCACGTCGAATTCCTGAACAGCACGGGTTTCACCCACCCTACGATACTGAGTGAGCTCCTGCTTACGCAAGAGCGACATTAAAGATGATTTGGCGTTGTAAAGCATTTGAATTGGCATAAAGATGGAAAACCAAGCGACGCAAACGCGTCCATTTTTTAACAAGATAGTGTTGATCGGTGTAGGTCTGATCGGCGGCTCTTTCGCCTTGTCTCTGAAAAAGGCGCAAGCGGCTAAGCATATTGTGGGCTTAGATCGTCATTTAACTTCTTTAGAATCTGCAAAACGACTGGGAATCATCGATAGTTTTACCGATGACATGGCGTCTGGCGTAGTTGATGCAGATTTGATCGTGATCGCCACTCCCGTTGCACAAACTGAGAAGATACTCAGCGCGATTTATCCGTATTTACAAGCAAATACGATAGTCACGGATGCTGGTAGTACCAAAGCTGATGTGGTACTCGCTGCACGAAATTCTTTGCAAGAAAAAATCTCGCAATTTATACCTGCGCATCCGATTGCAGGACGTGAAAAAAATGGTCCAGAAGCAGCAATTGACGATTTGTATGTTGGTAAAAAAGTGGTGATCACGCGCTTGGTAGAAAACAGCGATCAAGCAGTCGAATTAGTTGCACAGGCTTGGCGCGCATGTGGTGCCATCATTCATCATTTAAGCCCAAAGGAGCATGATCAGGTTTTTGCTTCGGTTAGCCATTTGCCGCATCTGTTGGCCTATGCATTGGTTGATGATATTGCTGCAAAACCGCACGCCGACCGCTTGTTTCAATATGCGGCGAGCGGCTTCCGTGATTTCACGCGTATCGCAGGATCTTCGCCAGAGATGTGGCGCGACATCAGTCTGGCGAATCGTGATGCAATCTTGGAAGAACTTGATTCTTATAGCCTTAAATTGCAACAATTGCGAGCAAGCTTGGACGCCAGTGATAGCGTTGCTTTAGAAGCGATTTACAGTCGTGCCCAAACCGCACGTGTGAATTGGATTAATGCCATTGAGGCGGCGGAAGCGCAGAATAAAGACGGTGGCGATTAAGTAGATATAAGTAGGGTGTGCCGTGCGCACCCGTAGATGAAATTTCAGTAGCAAAATTATTGAGAAGAGTATGAAAGAACATAGTAAACATTACCCACTACATCTTGATTTACATCCCGTCATGAAAGTGCAGGGCACTGTGCGCTTGCCTGGCTCCAAAAGCATTTCAAACCGGATTTTGTTATTAGCCGCATTGTCCAAAGGCACGACACAAATTCATGATTTGCTCGCATCGGATGACACGATGGTGATGTTGAATGCTTTGCAAAAGCTCGGTGTACATTGGACGCAAGAGGGTAGTTCGCATAACTACACGGTAATTGGCGCCAATGGTGTGTTCCCGAATCATCATGCAGATTTGTTTATGGGGAATGCGGGTACCGCAATTCGTCCCTTGGTCGCAGCGCTGGCAGTGTTGGGCGGCGATTACACTGTGCATGGGGTGGCACGTATGCATGAGCGTCCTATCGGCGATTTGGTGGATGCCTTGAATACAGTTGGTGCGCAGATAGATTACACCGGTAATCCCGGATACCCGCCTTTGCATATCAAGCGTGGTCATATTCATGCGCAAAAGATGCAAGTAAAAGGTAATGTGTCTAGCCAATTCTTAACGGCCCTGTTAATGGCCTCGCCACTTGCGGCGCATCATAGTGATGTGGTGATTGAAGTGCTTGGCGATTTGATTTCTAAACCTTATATCGAAATCACCTTGAATTTAATGGCACGTTTTGGCGTCGAAGTGGTGCGCGATGGCTGGCAACGTTTTACGATTAAAGCGGGTCAACATTATTTGTCACCTGGTGTGGTGTACGTCGAAGGAGATGCGTCGTCGGCTTCTTACTTTCTGGCGGCAGGTGCAATCGCTGGCGGCCCCATTCGTGTCGAAGGTGTTGGCAAAAACAGCATACAGGGCGACGTTCGTTTTGCCGAAGCACTAGCGAAAATGGGTGCCAAAATCACCATGGGTGATAACTGGATAGAAGCGGAAACCCAGGGCCCGCTGCAAGCGATTGATATGGATTTTAACCATATTCCTGATGCCGCAATGACCATCGCTATCGCAGCTCTGTATGCGAATGGCACGACTACCTTACGGAATATCGAAAGCTGGCGCGTTAAAGAAACGGACCGAATTGTGGCAATGGCAACAGAGCTGCGCAAACTCGGTGCGATCGTTGAGGAAGGTCAAGATTTTATGCGGGTCACACCACCTGCCGAACTTGCGCCGGCGACGATAGATACTTATGATGATCACAGAATGGCGATGTGCTTTTCATTGGCGACCTTGGATGGCGTTGCGCGCCGCGGCGCGTCGATGCGGATCAATGATCCTAAGTGTGTTGCTAAAACGTTTCCAGACTTCTTCGAAGCTTTTGTGAAGATCAAACACGAGGATTTATTTTGAACGGTTCAGTTACTATTCCTGTTATTAGTATTGATGGTCCTACCGCTTCTGGTAAGGGTACGGTGGCGCATCGTGTTGCCAAGCAACTGGGTTTTCACTACCTCGATTCTGGTGCGCTGTATCGCTTGACGGCCTTGTCCGCGATACGTCATGGGATCGATTTGTGGGAAGAGCAACAAATTGCTGATTTAGCACGTGTTTTGCCTTGCCGTTTTGAAAAAGGTCATGTTTTTCTTGCTGGTGACGATGTTACCGATGCGGTAAGGCAAGAAGCCATTGGCGTTGCTGCCTCTAAAATTGCCGTCTTGCCATTGGTGCGCAAGGCTTTGGTGGAGCTGCAAGTGTCATTTCGTCAATTGCCCGGTTTGGTCGCAGATGGACGCGATATGGGGACGGTGATCTTTTCCGATGCAATTCAAAAAGTCTTTTTGACCGCAAGTGTGGAAGCACGTGCAAATCGTCGCTATAAGCAATTGATTGAAAAGGGTTTTCCTGCTAATATGGAAGACTTGGTAAAAGATTTGGCAGAACGTGATGCTCGCGACATGGCTCGCACAGAAGCGCCTCTCAAACCCGCACCAGGCGCGTTCTTACTTGATACGTCTCATATCACTGCGAATGAAGCAGTGCATCAGATACTCAGTCTCTACGCTAATGTTTTAAGGGAATCTCGATAAATTCAATTGTGGGGCGCATTGCGTTGTAGGTATTGTAAATTCGATCCTCGCAGTACTTCAGTACTGCTCCGGAAAGCGCCTAGCACTGCATCCCCAAAATTGAATTTCTAGAGATCCCTAGAGAAATTTCAAAACTTAGTTCGTCTGCTAAATTTTTTAATTTTTCTTATTTGGTTCCCACTTAGTTTCGCTTCTGTGCAAAATGAAAGTGGGTTTGTTTAACCCAACCCGGTAAATAGACCTTTTGTCCTATTCCGGCTAACCCGTAAATATTATGTCTACTGTATTCATGACTCAAGATTTCGCAACTGGTGCTGATAGTTTTGCAGCATTGTTCGAAGAATCTTTATCCCGCCAAGATATGCGCTCTGGCGAAGTGATTTCTGCTGAAGTCGTTCGCATCGACCACAACTTCGTGATCGTTAATGCTGGCCTCAAATCAGAAGCATTCATCCCTGTTGAAGAATTCAAAAACGACCAAGGTGAATTGGAAGTTAACATCGGTGATTTCGTATCCGTAGCGATCGAATCATTGGAAAATGGTTTCGGCGACACTATCTTGTCCCGCGACAAAGCAAAACGTTTGGCATCATGGCTCGCGCTCGAAAAAGCGCTGGAGTCTGGCGAAATGGTTATCGGTACTGTTAATGGTAAAGTTAAAGGTGGTTTGACTGTTCTCACGAACGGCATCCGCGCTTTCTTGCCAGGTTCTTTGGTTGATACACGCCCAGTTAAGGATACAACTCCTTACGAAGGCAAGACTATGGAATTCAAAGTTATCAAGCTCGACCGTAAGCGTAACAACGTTGTGTTGTCACGTCGTGCTGTTGTTGAAGCTTCTATGGGTGAAGAACGTCAGAAATTGATGGAAAACCTGAAAGAAGGCACAGTGGTTACTGGCTTGGTTAAAAACATCACTGACTACGGTGCGTTCGTTGATTTGGGCGGCATCGATGGCTTGTTGCACATCACTGATTTGGCATGGCGTCGTGTGCGTCATCCATCTGAAGTTCTCACAGTGGGTCAAGAAATTACTGCGAAGATCCTCAAATTTGATCAAGAGAAAAACCGTGTGTCCCTGGGCGTTAAGCAATTGGGCGACGATCCTTGGACAGGTTTGGCACGTCGTTACCCAGCAAACACACGTTTGTTCGGTAAAGTAACTAACTTGACAGACTACGGTGCGTTCGTTGAAGTCGAGCAAGGTATCGAAGGTTTGGTCCACGTTTCAGAAATGGATTGGACAAACAAAAACGTTGCACCAAACAAAGTTGTTCAATTGGGCGACGAAGTTGAAGTTATGGTTCTGGAAATCGACGAAGAACGTCGTCGTATCAGCTTGGGCATGAAACAGTGCAAAGCAAACCCATGGGATGACTTCTCCTTGAACTTCAAAAAAGGCGACAAAGTTAAAGGCGCGATCAAGTCTATCACTGACTTCGGCGTGTTCATTGGCTTGACAGGCAACATCGATGGTTTGGTGCATTTGTCTGATTTGTCTTGGAACGAAACAGGTGAAGAAGCAGTTCGTCGCTTCAAGAAAGGTGACGAGTTGGAAGCCATCGTATTGGCGATCGACGTTGAGCGTGAGCGCGTTTCCTTAGGCGTTAAACAATTGGAAGGCGACCCATTCAACAACTACTGCGCAATGAACGACAAAGGCGCATTGGTCACTGGTACAGTGAAATCTGTTGAAGCTAAAGGCGCAGTCATCCAATTGGCTGATGAAGTTGAAGGCTACTTGCGTGCATCAGAAATCTCCCGCGATCGCGTGGAAGATGCTGGTACCCACTTGAAAGTTGGCGACACTGTTGAAGCATTGGTATTGAACATCGACCGCAAAGCACGTGGCATCCAATTGTCTATCAAGGCAAAAGATTCTGCTGAAACTCAAGAAGCAATGCAGAAGATGGCGACAGCTGTTGATTCCAATGCAGCTTCTGGCACAACTAGCCTCGGCGCTTTGTTGAAAGCTAAGCTTGATAACAAAAACTAAGTCAGCAATGGGCAGCTCTAGCAATTCAATTGTAGGGATGCAGTGCACGAAGCTTCCCGCAGCAATACGTCAGTATTGCGAGGACAAGCGACACCGCCATGCGCCCTAGAATTGGATTGATAGAGGTGACCAAATGACTAAGTCAGAGTTAATTGCTCGTCTGGCCGAGCGGTATCCACAACTGGTAGCAAAAGATGTGGATATCGCCGTCAAAACTATTTTGGACGCGATGTCCGATGCCTTGGCTACTGGCCAGCGCATAGAAATTCGTGGCTTTGGTAGTTTCGCTTTAAATAGCCGCCCGCCCCGAATTGGACGTAATCCTAAATCCGGTGACAAAGTGATGGTGCCTGAAAAACGGGTGCCGCATTTCAAACCAGGTAAAGAATTACGCGAAAGGGTGGATGCGACAGTCGGTCAGCCCATACTGCATGATTAAAGTGTGATCAGGTGTGGAAAAAAGTGAGTAATTTGCACTAAGAAAACAAAACGGCATAAGGGATTTCCCGATATGCCGTTTTTTTTCACGTACAATTTCATTTGTTGAATCATTGTTTTGCGTTTGTTGATGAATCGGTATTAGTTGCTTAACTGGTTTATGAGAATGTAGGCTTTGATTGCTATTCGTAACTTTGGCAACTTAGGCTAACTATGAAAATTATTTCTAAATTTATTTGGCTGCTGGTCTTTATCGCCTTTTTAGGCTTTGCCTTGAAGAACGATAAAATCGTGACACTTGAGTATTTCTGGGGCTATCAGCAATCGGCTCCTCTGGTGATCTTGTTGTTGTGTTTTTTTGTTGCTGGCGCTGTATTTTGCTTGTTGGCGATGGCACCGATGGTGTTCCGCCATCGTCGTGATATTTCACGCCATAAAAAGACGATTGCGGAGATAGAAAAAGAGCGTCAACTCGAACAGGCAGCTGCAAATCAAGCACCAACGCCAGATGCGATTCCTAATGTGATCCGCAATTCTTAATTTTTAATCTTTAATCTTTAATGCTATCCACTGAGACCCGTCACTATGGAATTTGAAATCTGGTGGTTACTAGGTATTCCTCTATTTTTTAGCCTTGGTTGGATTGCTGCGCGGGTCGATATCCGCCAATTGATCTCTGAGTCAAGCAGCCTTCCAAAAGGTTATTTTAAAGGCTTAAATTTCCTACTCAATGACCAACCTGATAAAGCGATTGACGCCTTTATCGAAATCTTAAAACTGAATCCCGAGACCGTTGAGTTGCATTTTGCGCTCGGTAATTTGTTCCGTCGTCGCGGTGAAACCGAACGTGCCATTCGTGTCCATCAAAATTTATTGTCACGCCCAGATTTGCCGATAGAGCAGCAAACGCAGGCGATGTTTGAATTAGGACAGGATTATCTGAAGGCTGGTTTATTAGATCGCGCTGAAGAAACCTTTAATCAATTGGTTGCAGGCCAATACGCCATTCCGGCACGCAAGGCTTTGCTTGAAATTTATCAACGCGAAAAGGAATGGTTGCGAGCGATAGATGCCGCTCATGCTTTGCAAGAGTCGGGTGCCGGTGGAAGGCAAAAAGAGATTGCCCAGTTCTACTGTGAAATTGCGCAGGATGAATTAGTACATACACATCCGGAAGCTGCGATGACTATGTTAGATAAAGCAATTGCCACCGACCGTCACAATGTGCGTGCGGCGATTTTGACCGGCGATATCCATCTGGCGAAAGGTGATATTGAACAAGCGGTATTGGCTTGGCGTCGTGTCGAGCAACAAAGCGTGCCGCATGTAGCTTTGGTAGCGCAACGCTTGATGGATGGTTATCGCAAACTAGAGCGACCTCAAGAAGGCTTGAATTTGTTGAAGTCCTACATGGCAGAAACGCCGTCTATCGATTTGCTTGAAGTCGTATTTAAAGCGACTCTAGAATTAGAAACTGTCGCCGATGCGAATCAGTTAGTCAGTAGTGAATTGCGTCGTACGCCAACCTTGTTGGGACTCGATAAATTGCTGGATGCACGCATGATGACTGCACCACCAGAAGTGCTGCCAGAGCTTTCTATCGTCAAGAATCTAGTCAGCGGTTATGCACAAAAATTCACGCGCTATCAATGCACGCATTGCGGGTTTAAAGCGCGGCAATTTTATTGGCAATGTCCTGGTTGTAGTAAGTGGGAAACTTATCCACCGCGCCGGACTGAAGAACTGAATGTGATGAATTAAGCTTATGTATGGCGATAAGATAAAAACTTAGCCGCAGAGGCGCAGAGGACTTTTCGATTTATCGTTTTTCTCCGCGTACTCTGCGCCTCTGCGGTTTGGCTTTTCGCATACAAAGCTCATGCTCTTTTTAAGGAATTGTTCTAAAGATGAAAATAACAATAATTGGCACAGGTTATGTGGGATTGGTGACTGGCGCATGTTTAGCTGAAGTCGGTCACGATGTGTTTTGTCTGGATGTGGATCAGCGCAAGATAGCTATCTTAAATGACGGCGGCATTCCGATTCACGAGCCGGGTCTCGATGAAGTTGTTGCTCGCAATGTCGCTGCTGGGCGTTTGCGTTTTTCCACCGATGTTGCCGCCAGTGTGGCACATGGCGACGTGCAGTTTATTGCGGTTGGTACGCCGCCAGATGAAGATGGTTCTGCGGACTTAAAGTATGTGGTGGCCGCGGCACGTAATATTGGTAAACACATGACGAGTTTTAAAGTCGTGGTTGATAAGTCGACTGTGCCAGTAGGTACCGCGGATCGTGTATCTGCTGCGATTGCAGAGGAGCTGGCGACACGTCAATCCGATTTGGATTTTGCCGTCACTTCAAATCCTGAATTCTTGAAAGAGGGCGCAGCGGTTGCTGATTTCATGAAACCGGATCGCCTCGTGATTGGACATGCGAATGATGCACAAGGTCAGCGCGCGCAGCAGGTTATGCGTGAGGTGTATGCAAGTTTTGAAGCTGCTGGTCATAAAATCTATTGGATGGATGTGCGCTCTGCAGAATTCACCAAGTACGCAGCAAACGCCATGTTAGCGACGCGTATTTCATTCATGAATGAATTAGCGAACTTGGCAGACAAAGTCGGCGTGGATATCGATGCGGTGCGTCAGGGCATAGGTTCGGATCCGCGTATAGGCCCAGGCTTTTTGATGGCTGGTTGTGGCTATGGCGGTTCTTGCTTCCCAAAAGATGTACAAGCACTGGTACGCACTTCGCAAGAATATGGCCATGAACTGAAAATTCTGCAGGCGGTTGAAGATGTGAATGAAAATCAGAAGCATGTTCTGGGATCAAAGATTTTTGCGAAGTACGGTAAAAAATTGCAAGGTTTGAAATTTGCTCTGTGGGGCTTGGCGTTCAAACCGGATACCGATGATATGCGTGCAGCCTCCTCAAGGGTGTTGATACAAGAGTTACTGCGTGCAGGTGCAAACATTGTGGCGTTTGACCCGGTTGCCACCGAAGAGGCACAACGTGTGCTGGCCTTGGATTTCGCAGACGCGCCGGAATTGTTAAAGCAAATTAGCTTTGCAGCAGATCCTCAAGCGGCATTACCTGCAGCGGATGCTTTGGTGATCGTCACTGAATGGAAAACTTTCCGTGCAGCAGATCTGAATCAAGTGAAAGCAAGTTTAAAGCAAGCAGTCATTTTTGATGGTCGTAATTTATACGATCCTCGTGCGGTCAAATCTTTAGGGATCGAATATCACGCAATCGGTCGTGCCGTATTAACACAAAACTAGGTCAGTATTAAATTATGGCGATTACACAAAAGCGCATTTTGGTGGCGGGCGACGTCATGCTGGACCGTTATTGGTTTGGAGAAGTCAATCGTATTTCGCCCGAAGCACCAGTTCCTATCGTACGAGTTGAGCGGCGTGAAGAACGATTGGGAGGCGCTGCCAACGTAGCGCGTAATGCAGTGGCACTCGGCATAGAAACCAGTTTGCTAGGCGTGATTGGCGAGGACGAGGCTGGGCATAATGTCGAAACTTTGCTCAAGGAAGTTGGGATTCATAGTTATCTGAACCACGACCCTAGCATCTCGACGATTATTAAGTTACGAGTGATAGGTCGTCAGCAGCAGCTTATTCGTATCGATTTTGAAGAAAAGCCGACAGAGCAGATCTTGAAAGATAAATTGTCGCGCTTTAATAGCCTGATTGCCGAACATGACGTGATTGTCTTATCCGACTACGCTAAAGGTAGTTTAGTAAATGTCGCCACCATGATTACACATGCAAAAAGTTTAGGGAAATACGTGTTGGTCGATCCTAAGGGAAGTGATTATTCCATCTACCAAGGTGCAAGTCTGTTGACGCCAAACAAGTCAGAGTTGCGCCAAGTGATCGGAAGTTGGAAAGATGAAGCCGACTTGAATAAGAAGGCGCAGGCTCTACGTAAAGAGCTGGATATAGCAGGCTTATTGCTGACTCGCTCTGAAGAAGGCATGACCTTATTTACCGATGATGAGATACTTCATGTGCCAGCGATGGCGAGGGAAGTTTTTGACGTGTCAGGTGCTGGAGATACCGTGATTGCAACAGTCGCGGCGATGTTAGCTGAAGGCAAAAATCTGCATGACGCCGTTTTAATTGCTAACCAAGCCGGCGGTATAGTTGTTGGTAAATTGGGAACAGCAACGGTCACCAGAGAAGAATTGTTTCAAAAAATGTAGTCTTTTAATAAATTTAATGTAATATGTATTTGCAATAATAAATTGATGTTTATATTGCGAGTGAATTACATTTTATTAAACACATTTTTTGGGAGCTCACTATGTTGAAAAAGATTATTTTTGCGCTTGCTGCCTTGTTCACAAGTATCAGTTTCGCGTTTGCCGATGTAGATGTGAACAAAGCTGATCAAGCAGCCTTGGATGGCGTCAAAGGCATAGGTCCGGCCAAGTCAAAAGCCATTTTGGCCGAGCGTGCAAAAGGCGGTGATTTTAAGGATTGGGCCGATTTTGAAGGGCGCGTGAAAGGCATAGGCGGAAAAAATGCCATGAAATTGTCGGATGCTGGTTTGACCGTGAATGGTCAGGCTAAAGGATTAGTAAAAGCAGAAGCTAAATCAAATACTAAGCTTAATTCTGCCACTTCCAAAACAGACGCTAAAGCAACAAGTAAATAGAGTACAGTGATTGATCTTAGTTGAACAGAAAATCCTCATTCGTATATGAGGATTTTTTTTGCGGGTCATATTCGCACATGTTATTACGTAGCGGTCTTGATAAAAATCGACGCTTTTCTGCTCTTTTAAGCAGAAACTACCTACAAGGTTTAGAATGTGATTTTGTATTTCTATTACGCCTTATTACTATGAGTTATATCACGATCGAAGACACCATAGGCAATACGCCTCTAGTCCGTTTACAACGTTTACCGAGTGAAGAATCGCGGCGTCGGAATAATATTATTTTGGGTAAGTTAGAGGGAAATAACCCTGCTGGCTCAGTCAAAGACAGACCAGCGCTTTCTATGATCAAACGAGCCGAGATGCGCGGCCAAATTAAGCCAGGCGATACCTTGATTGAAGCAACCAGTGGCAACACCGGGATCGCCTTGGCGATGGCGGCAGCGATGCGTGGCTATAAAATGGTCTTGTTAATGCCTGAGCATTTGAGCGTAGAGCGGCGCCAAAGCATGGCTGCATACGGCGCCCAGATTATTTTGACGCCACAGGCTGGTGGCATGGAAACCGCACGTGATTTGGCGGAGCAAATGCAAAAAGAGGGACGGGGCGTCATTTTGGATCAGTTTGCAAACCCTGATAATCCCTTGGCACACTATGAAGGCACTGGGCCAGAAATTTGGCGCGATACCCAAGGTCAAGTGACACATTTTGTGAGCGCAATGGGAACCACCGGCACTATCATGGGCGTGTCTGCCTATTTGAAAGAGCAAAATCCAAACGTGCAAATCATCGGTGTGCAGCCAGAAGAAGGTTCGCAAATACCAGGCATACGAAAGTGGCCAGAGGCCTATTTACCTAAAATATATAACAAGGCGCAAGTCGATGTGGTGGAATCAGTTAGCCAGGCAAATGCTGAGTTAATGGCGCGGCGTTTAGCGGTAGAAGAAGGGATTTTTTGTGGCATTTCTGCCGCAGGCGCATGTGAAGTCGCATTGCGAATCTCGGAAACTGTGGAGAATGCCACAATAGTTTTTATTGTGTGCGACCGGGGAGATCGCTATTTGTCGACAGGTGTATTTCCTGCGTGAAGTAAAATAATTGAGTGTTGATTAAGCGTTGTTGATAAACAACGTTTTCGTGCGATTTATCTTCTTTTCGCTAGGCCAAAAACAAAAAATCGAAGCCAGTAGACACTGAGCTTCGATTTTTTTATGGCAGGCCATGAAAATTAGCCGTTGTTTTCCGCATCTTTAGGCTTGAACTGCTTATCGCTGATACGGAATTTTGCTCGACGGTCACCCATCAATGCACGTAAATCTTTGATGCTGACATCGCTAATTTCATGCATGCGAATTAACAATGAAGCGCCAACTGGCAGACGGCGATGGCGAATCTTACTGATGACCGGTGGCGCAACTTCCAATGCTCTGGATAAAGCGGCATCATTTTTCAAATGCAATTGTTTAATCAAAGTATCCAAAAGGTTATTTGGATCGTAGTCGATTTCATCTGATTCTAGTTGAGTCAAGTTTGGCATCATTACCTCGTTATTTGTTTATTGATGTTGCAGTAGGGTGCAGTAATAAATTACTTAATCAGTAATACTATATCTTTAAACCAAATTTATCTACTTTTTTAAAAAATAAGTAAGAAAAATAAGTGGCAAATTCATTAAATCTATTGACACTTTCTGCAAATCATCATAAATGTATCATTAGATAACATTACTCTAGTATAAAAAATTCTTATTTGCAATATTTTTTATTGCGTAATTTTCAAATGAGACGATGTAATTTGGATAAGGGAAGTTTTATTCGTTTTTTCTACGGGCAAGACTGATTACTTTCCCTAAATCAATCACTGACATCGCATAAAAATAACTGCGGTTGTATTGTGTGATCGCAAAAAAATTGTCAGTCCCTAACCAATATTCAGTTGGAGTATCACCATTCTGTAGATCGATCAAACCGTATTTAAGGTTGCGTGGGGCATTTTCATCTGGTGTACTGACAATAGGTCGTAAATCGTCTAGAAGATAAGTCGCTTTTAAGCCCTGAGCTAAGATTGTGGCTAGTTGTTGTTCGTCGATCTTATCGTTACTTAAGCTCGCAGGGAAAGCGTAAGGTAAATTTTTCTTCCAACCATGAACTGCTAAATAATGTGCAACGCTACCGATAGCATCTGTTTCTGATTCCTTCAAATCAATTTTGCCATCCTTGTCGAAATCAACCGCGTATTGGCGCAGACTGCTAGGCATGAATTGTGCCAAACCAAGCGCACCAGCATAAGATCCTTTAACGCTGAAAATGTCTATGCCAGATTCTCTGGTCCATAGCAGTAGCTCGCTTAATTCTTTCTTAAAGAAACTCATGCGTGCTTCTTTGGTAGGCGTTTCTGGATAAGAAAATGCCAGCGTAGTTAAGGCATCGATGGCGCGGAAGTTGCCCGTATTTTTGCCGTAAATGGTTTCGACACCGATTAAGCCCACGATGATTTCGGCTGGGACGCCGTATAAATTTTCTGCGCGGTTTAGTGCCTCTACATTACGCTCCCAAAATGCCACACCTGCATCGATACGCGCGTTTTCTACAAATCTTGCGCGGTAGACTTTCCAGTTCTTAGGCTTACCTGCTGGCATAGGCTTTATGAGCTGCACAACAGTTTCGATATAGCGTGTCTTGTCGAAAATGGCAGATAGCTGCGCTTTATCGAATTGATGCTGCGTTTGCATCTGTTCGATAAATTCCTGCACTTCCTTCCATTCTAGATAATGGACGTCTTCGGAAGTGATAGATTTTGTCGTCGTAGGCTTGTTTCTCGTTGGCGTTTTTTTTGAGTGACTATTTTTCTTTTTCGGACTACTTTTCTTCTTGTCTGGTGTTGCGGCGTTGGCATCCAGTTTGCCCACCATTCCGGCGCTGGCTGCAAGAAAGGCGCTAAGAACAAAAGTAAAACATAAAGTGCGCAATAGGCGTTGATAGTTGAATGAAATTTTCAAGGTATAGGTATCGGTAAAAGTGCAGGCAAATACTGCTGCGGAGATAAATTAGTCAGTGAGCTATTTTATCTCCTTTAGCAGGGCTTTGAGCTGTTGAATTTTTTCGTTAGGATTTGCAATAGGCTTGCCATATTTTATTTGTAGATAAAGGGCGATGAACTTGTCTACGATGGCTAATTGTGGCGGGCTTAGGTGTTCGTGTAGGCGACGTGCAAAACTTGCAGGCGCTTCGTGGATTGCTGGTTGCCACCCACGTGCTTGCATTTTTTTGCAAAAAACTAGGTAGATTTTGTCGTGCCCCGTTATCTGAGGACGGTTTGCAAGTAGAGGAATGGCGAATATCGCCAGCACGATTAAACCTAAGATAAAGACTGATAATAGTGTTCTCTCCCAATTGATGCTGGAAAGACCCAGACTTTGCCACAGACTCTCTTGTTTGTCCTGGTTGTAATTTAAGACCCATTGATTCCATGCATTATTTACCGCGCTCCAGCGCATACGCAAATCATTTGCCCATGAGTTTTGGACGATGAAGTCGCTAACCATAGCCGCAAGGCCGGTGTTTTTTTGAGTCGCATCTAAATTCTTTAAAATGCGATCCGGCGCTACTGCTGCGGTAGGGTCAACTCGAACCCAACCCGCGTTATCTAACCAAACTTCGGCCCAGGCATGGGCGTCAGACTGTTTAATCTCATAGTAGCCATCTTGCGTATTGCGCAAACCGCCTTGGTAGCCAGTAACGACTCGTGCAGGGATACCCATTGCGCGCATGAGTACGACAAAGGCGCTGGAGTAGTGTTCGCAGAAACCAGCGCGGCTGGAAAAAAGAAATTCATCGACGCTATGGCGCCCTAAGGCTGGCGGTTCCAAAGTGTAATAAAATTTTTCTTCTCTAAAATAGCGTAGTACCGCTTCGATTCTGCTCTTTTGATCTGGGAAGCCTTGTTGCAGCTTTTGTGCGAACTGCATAGTGTCGGGATTAAATCCACGTGGCAAGCGCAAATTAATTTGAATTTGCTGGGCATCAAAATCAGGGTTGAGACGATAGTTAGGATGCGAAAAAATCTGGTAACGAATGCGTTTGTTAATGGGTAGTTCGCTACGAATTTCGCCTAGTGCATTTAAATGTGCTGTGCTAGCTTCAAGTTCGGGGGCACTTGGTACGCTATCTAGGCCAAACAAATAATGATTGTTTCCAGGTTCCAGCGTGATTTCTTGCGCTAGTGGTTTCCCCGCTACGTCGAGCTTGATCGCTCCTTGCGGCAGATTTTGAGTCAATTGTTTCCAACTGCGACCATCAAAATGGCTCATGACGATGGCACGCCAATACATCGCGGATTTAGCGGGTGCTTCACCTAAAAATTTGGCACGGAAAACCAATTCCTCAGACATTGCCAGTTTGCTGATGTTGCCAGGTGACATAGAGTCGGATAAGCCGCTACGGGCGATATTGGCATCACTTGGTAAGCCCCAAAGTGGTCCTTGAATTCGGGGGAATAAGTAGAAGCAAATCAAAGTTAAAGGTGCGGCCAGCAGTAACATTTTCAGGATTAGCTTGCAGCGTACCCACAGCGAAGCTGTTTTTTCTGAAAATTGAAATGACAATTGGGCCAGCAGTAGGGCGAACGCTGAAACCAAGACTTGGAAAGCAGTGCCTAAACTTTGTGAGTTAAAAAAACTGGTAAGCAGGAGGAAGAATCCAAGAAATACAACGACAAATAAATCTCGTTTTGCATGCATCTCCAACATTTTGCAGGCTAAGAGCAAGATCAACATGGCGACGCCAGTTTCCCTTCCCAAGAAGCTGCGAAATTGCCAGTAGATTGCCGCCATTAGTACGGTTGCAATCGGGAGCAGTATCCAGCGCGCGGGTAATTGGCGCCCACTCAAGGTGAGCCAGGCACGCCACGCCATCAAGCTCATCGCACTTGCGCTAATCCAGTTGCCGATAGAGTCCAGATGATTTATCACCACAAGCAAGCAGGCAAGCACCAGTAGCAAGGTATCAATTTTTTCTCGACTTAGTCTGCGCCAATATGAGTTGAACTTATGGCCATTCGCGTCATAAATTAGGGGCGTACTCATGGCTGGACACCTGATTCCTCATCGATACCATAAAGTGCCAAAGCGCGTAAACAAGCGGCACGATGCTCCTCATTCAGAGTGGGGGGATAGTCGATATGGCCGAGTTTAAATCCATAGGCAAGACCTTGCCGTTCGGCGTCTAAAATCCACGCGGTCATCCGCGACAAGCGCAGTTCTATGTCGAGTTGTGTACTTAATTGTGAGAAATCGAGTACAACTTCACCTTGCGCGCCGCCAGAAAATAACTTCGTGACTAAACTACCGCCTGCATCCAGATCAATTCTTGCGATGTGCTTCCAAGACAAATGTTTGAGTGGATCACCCGATTGATAACTGCGTACACCCGCAAAATCTTCATCGCCATTGCTATGCAAACCGGTACCATCGTCGCTGGGACTTAAAGGAAGTGCTGGTGGATCGACCTCTGGGGTTGGGTAGACCAGGGTTTTTGTGTCTGGCAGCCAAGTGCTCCAGGCGCGCAATAAGCCTAAGGGAAACCAGGTTTGAATTCGAATTCTTGGAATTGCTAAATAGCCGCGCTGCTTGCTTTGAATTTGTAAGCGCAAGAATAAACTTTCCTGAGGATTGATATCGACGATATGTTCTACAGTATTGCTAGTAACGAAACCAATATGCAAAGCATAACGTGCCAAATTTTGTGTATTTTGGATGCGTATAGGGAATTCCGCCACATCGCCAGCAAATATAGGCGGGCAAGCGCTGGCGTTTAAACGCAAATAAGCCAGATTCCTAAATGTGAATAGGGCATTAATGGCGGCTAAGCCCGCCAATAAATAAGTCATTGCAAAGCCGAGATTGAGATTGTAATTCGTGGATGCTAAAAATAATAAAACCAGCATGAGCACAAAAGACAAACCGGGCTTGCTCGGTAAAGTGAACACGCGTCTTTGTTTCAAAATGACTTCACCGACTTCAGGACGATTTTCCAGAAAGACGGCACTGCGCCATTTTGATTTCAATTGATTGATCAAATTCATGAACCGTTTGGTGTTGGTTGTGTTCGCGATTGAGCCATCACTGCACAGCGACTTTGAGCATCAGCTGTGTGAGTAAGTCGGCACTGGCACTGGCTTTATTGTGCATCGCCTTGATAGGGCGCAGGCGATGTGCGATGACCGGAATAAGTACCGCTTGTATATCTTCGGGTAGCACATGATCACGACCTTCCAGTGCTGCCCAAGCGCGCGCTGCCTGAAGTAAGGCAATAGCTGCGCGAGGACTCATACCTTCTGCGAACAAGCCCGATTCACGGGTAGCTTGCGCGAGTTTTTGTAAATAATCAATCAGAGCCGGAGACGCATGGATATTTCTGACTGCGGCTTGGGTTTCCAAGAGTTCCGCAGGTTGCATGATTGCGCTCAATTGTTTGAGTAAAGTTCGTCTGTCTTCACCCATGAGTAAGGCGCGCTCAGCTTGTGCATCGGGATAGCCAAGCGCAACACACATCAGGAAACGATCTAGCTGCGATTCGGGGAGTGCAAAGGTACCAACTTGATGCGTAGGGTTCTGCGTCGCGATCACGAAAAACGGCGATGGCAGCAGGCGGGTTTGTCCTTCGGCACTGACCTGTTGTTCTTCCATCGCTTCTAATAGTGCAGATTGTGTTTTTGGTGTAGCGCGATTAATTTCGTCTGCCAATAAAACTTGCGTGAATATAGGTCCAGGATGAAATACAAATTGACTTTTTTCACGCTCGAAAATAGATACGCCGATTACGTCAGTCGGCAATAAATCTGAGGTGAATTGCATGCGATTGAACTTGAGCCCTAAAGAGATGGACAATGCATGTGCTAAAGTCGTCTTGCCTACACCTGGTACATCTTCGATCAATAAATGCCCTCCCGCCAATAGACAAACCAGTGCTTGCTGTATTTGCTTGGGCTTACCAATAATGACCCGATTCAGTTGTTTTGCTACCTCATGGACTTTTGAAAACATAGGTTTTTCCCATAGAATCGTTACAGTGTGTATAAACCAGATTGTAGGCAGATTTAGTTATCTTTTGCACGGTATCTTACGGCTGTTCAGAAAATTGCATATTTATTCAATTAAGTTGACACTGTCACTAATTCGTTACATTAGTCATCAAACAGGGGGAAGTGAATGGCAAGGCCAGAAAAAATTCGTTTAGGTGAAATCTTATTACAACAAAAATTGATGACCGAAGATCAGTTGCAGTTTGCTTTGGCCGAGCAAAAACGTACTGGACGTAAATTGGGACGTTTGTTTGTCGAAAATCGCTTTGTGACGGAGGATCAGATTTCTGAAGCGATGGCACGTCAATTGAACATTAGCTTCGTCAATTTAAAACAATACAATATTAAGCCAGACGTCGTGAAGAAATTGCCAGAGCTGCAGGCGCGCCGTTTTCGCGCGATTGTTCTGGAGCAGTTGGAGTCCGTGTTTTTGGTCGCGATGGTTGATCCCACCGATTTGTTTGCTTACGACGAGATCAGTCGCATCTTAAAATCAGGCATACAGTTGGCGGTGGTGAACGAGAATGATTTGTTGGCCGCGATTGATAATCTTTATCGTCATACCGAGGCGATTACTGATTTAGCGAGGGAGTTAGAGCAAGAACTGACTGATGCCAACGTCGATTTTGCAGGATTGGTTGCGTCGACCGGTACTGAAGACGCGCCAGTCGTGAAACTATTGCAATCGGTCTTTGACGATGCAACACAAGTTCGTGCGTCGGATATTCATATTGAACCGCAAGAGAAACGATTGTTAATTCGATTTCGAATTGACGGGCTTTTGCATTTACAAACAGAAGCTGACATCAAGATCGCGAGTGCACTGGCATTGCGCTTGAAGTTGATTTCCGAAATGGACATTTCGGAAAAGCGTCTGCCGCAGGATGGGCGCTTTGTGATTAAAGTGCGTCAGCAGCAGATTGACGTGCGTATTTCGACGAT
This sequence comes from Undibacterium sp. GW821-FHT11H02, assembly GCF_058808015.1. Lineage (NCBI taxonomy): Bacteria > Pseudomonadati > Pseudomonadota > Betaproteobacteria > Burkholderiales > Oxalobacteraceae > Undibacterium > Undibacterium sp. GW821-FHT11H02. The sequence goes on from NZ_JBXARG010000011.1 coordinate 103,569, forward strand.
GCCGACTCAGTATGGTGAGTCGATCGTGATGCGTCTGTTGAATCAAAGCGGCGGTATTTTGAATCTGGATCGTATAGGCATGCCGCGCGGTATGCTGGAACGTTTTCGTTCGATTATCCACAGACCAAACGGTTTAGTCTTGGTCACTGGACCGACGGGTAGCGGTAAGACGACGACACTGTATGGTGCGTTGGCCGAGTTGAATAAAGAAGATAGTAAGTTAATTACTGTTGAGGACCCGGTCGAATATCGACTACCAGGAATCAATCAGGTACAGGTGAACGAAAAGATTGAATTGAGTTTCGCGAAAGTGCTGCGCGCGTCCTTGCGACAAGATCCAGATATTTTATTGTTGGGGGAAATGCGCGATCAAGAAACGGCACAAATTGGCATGCGCGCTGCTATGACGGGTCACTTGGTGTTATCGACTTTGCATACGAACGATGCGATCAGCACACCTATTCGCTTGCTTGATATGGGTGTGCCACGGTACATGATGGGGAGTTCACTGCAAGCAGTGCTTGCGCAACGACTAATCAGAGTGATTTGTGAGAGTTGTCGCGAAGCGCATGTCTTAACGGCATCGGAACGTGAGTGGTTGAGCCTGGATATGCATGATAGTGTGGATCACAACAAATATTTTGCCGGTCGGGGTTGTGGTCATTGCAATGGCACTGGTTATCGTGGTCGTATGGGCGTATATGAGTTGCTTGAAATGACGAAAGCCGTGGTTGATGCCGCTCATGCAGATGACAATGAACGATTTATTGAAGCAGCCAAAGCACAAATGGCGGGTAATACTTTGCGTAAGTATGCAATTGATTTGATACTGAGCGGTGTGACGACGGTTAGTGAAGCAATGCGAATTAGTAATCAAATTGAAGAATAGGTTGAAGCATGCCATTTTTTGCTTACAGAGCGCGAAACCCGCGCGGTGATTTGGTTGAGGGCGTTATTGAAAGCGCAGATGCTGATGACGTGGCGCGTCAATTATTTACGATGGGGGTGTCACCAACTCAAATTGAGGAGACCAAAGAACCGAAGATCAATCAGGGGCTGCCATGGTGGAAGAGCTTGTTTGAGAGTAAGGTTCAACAATTGGATGTGCAATTATTTAGCCGCCAGTTATATACCTTGATACGGGCTGGTGTTCCCATTATGCGTGGACTGACTGGACTGCAAGAGTCGGCGGTAAGTCGGGCATTTCGAGAGGTAATTCGAGATTTGAGAGAATCGCTCGATTCAGGCAGGGAATTATCGGCAGCGATGCGCAGGCATCCCACCGTTTTTAGTATGTTTTTTATCAGTATGGTCAAAGTTGGGGAAATGACGGGACAACTTGATGCCATATTTTTGCGATTGTCGGATCACCTTGAGTTTGAGCGCGACATGCGAAATCGGGTCAAAACTGCACTCCGGTATCCTATGTTTGTGATGATAGTGATGTTGCTTGCGATGATCGTTGTGAATATTTTTGTTATTCCTGCGTTCGCTAAAGTGTTTGCGGGATTTAATGCGCAATTGCCTGTGATGACCCGGTTTTTGCTGAGTATGTCTGAATTTTTTGTCGATTATTGGTTGTTAATATTTGGCGTGGCAATTGCTGGAATATTTGCATTCAAGAGTTATCTGGCGACACGGGCGGGTCGTTTTTGGTGGGATAAGAGAATACTTTATTTTCCTATCTTTGGACGCATCGTTCTAAAAGCCAGCTTAGCGCGTTTTGCCCGTAGTTTTGCTTTGTCCAGCAAGAGTGGGGTACCCATAGTGCAAGCTTTGACGGTAGTTGCCAATACGGTTGATAATACTTTCATTGCCAGCCGTGTAGAGCAAATGCGTGATGGCGTTGAGCGCGGCGATAGTATTTTGCGAACAGCCACGGCGACCAGTATATTCACGCCCGTTGTACTGCAAATGATTGCGGTGGGAGAAGAAACTGGTGCTCTTGATGAATTGATGGATGAGATTGCAGGCATGTACGAAGGGGAAGTCGAATATGAGTTAAAAACCTTGTCTGCGAATATCGAACCAATTTTGATTATTGCCTTAGGTGTCATGGTTTTGGTTTTAGCCTTGGGTATTTTCTTGCCGATTTGGGACCTGAGCAAAGTAGCATTGCGAAAGTAGAGAGCTTTCCACTCTAGACCAACATATCTTGATGTTTGGAGATATATTTTTTTGTTATGATGTACTTGTAATTAAATGCGTGAGTATTTATTTGCATTTTGCTGATTGAATTATTTTTAATGGAAATTTTATGAATAAGAAACAAGCTGGTTTTACCTTGATTGAGTTGATTGTTGTTATTACTATTCTTGGTTTATTGTCTGCAGTTGCTTTACCGCGATTTGCCGCTTTGCAAACAGAAGCACGTATTGCAAAAATGAATGGCGCTTTAGCGTCCTTGAAAGCGGGAGCGGCCTTGGCTCACTCCGTACAGTTGACGCAGCAATTAGCGCCAGCGGCCTCAGTGACAATGGAAGGTGCAGTGGTGCCAATGGCAAACAGTTATCCAACTACAGCGTTGACATCAATTCCTGTTGCAGCAGGTTTGTCTACACCTGATTTTGTATTGACTGTAACTTCTGCTACCGTGTTTACAGTATCCGCTGATGCAAGTCATGTCGCTTGTGCGGTGACCTATACTGTTCCAGCGGCAGCGGGTTTTCCTCCGACTTATAGCAATGCAGGTTTGACCGCAGCAAACTGCGCATAATCGTCAAGGGATTAGCTTGAGGCTAATCCCTCCGTCAATTTTGGAAGACGATAACTCGACGCCTGTGTGTTTTTTCCTCTCTTTACATGCGACGATAGAATCTCATTATGCAAAATCCTGATCGACAATTTACGCATGGCTTCACCTTGGTGGAGTTGATTACGGTGATCGTTGTACTAGGTATTTTGTCTGCAATCGCAATTCCCCGATTTACCAGCAAAACAGAATTTGATGCCCGAGGATTTTTTGATCAGACGCAAAACATGATCCGCTATGCTCAAAAAACTGCCATTGCTCAGAGACGCAATGTATGGGTGCAGTTGAATCAAACTACAGGATTCATTTGTTTGACCTACGTCAGTGTCAATAATGATTGCTCAACTGACGGCGGCGCACCGGTCGCTGATCCTAACGATCAAGTTTGGTATAAAAAGTCTGCTCCTGCGAACGTGGCGTTCACCAGTTCGCAGTCATTTGCTTTTACACCATTAGGAAGTCCCAATCCTAATCTGGCTTACTCGATAGTGGTGCAACAAGATGGTAGTACCGTCGTTGGAACGATACGGGTTGAGGCTGAGACTGGTTATGTACACTAAAACTACTCATTTATCCAGGACCATGCGGGGCGTGACGCTGGTTGAGTTAATTCTCTTTATGGTGATAGTCAGTGTGGCGGTGATCGGTGTCCTGCGCGTGATGGGATTGACGAATGCCACCAGTTCAGATCCCATGCGAGAGAAGCAAGCTTTGGCTATCGCCGAATCTCTACTGGAAGAAATTCAATTGCAAGCTTTTACCTACTGTGATCCGGATGATGCTAACGCAACGACGGCGACTAGTGCTGGGGCTTGCGCAAGCCTGATTCAAGGTCTCGGTAGCACTTCGGGCGAAACCCGATACGGGAATCCTAGGTTTGATAATGTTGGCGACTATCATGGCTTTAGCATGAAACCTATAGTTGATATTCAAAATCAAGTGACTCCTGGTTTGCAGGACTATCAAGCAGATGTATTTGAAACCGCGGATTTAGGCGGAGATCGCATCCAAATTGATGTCACTGTCACGACAGGTGCGGGTGCCGATGCGGTGAACGTGAAATTAACAGGCTACCGCTATCGGTATGCACCAAGGACGGTGCCTTAATGAAAAAAGAAGTACAAGACTCTATGATGCACTTCATTCAAATTGACGCATCGAAAAAAAATAAGCATAAAGTAGATATACGGTCGTTTACTGGTCAGAATTGGTTTTGCTCCACTTCTGGATTTACGCTGGTCGAACTCATAGTCGTTATTTTGATTGGCGGCATTCTCGCCATGGTTGCGGCCAATTTTGTATCCAGGCCTATTGGCCAATATCAGGATCTGGTCCGACGCGCGGAAATTTCTGATGCCGCGAATACGGCAGTACGCAGGATGTCTCGTGAATTGCACCTAGCTTTGCCAAATAGCATTCGATATCCGAATAGTAATTGTGTTGAATTTTTACAAACCAAAGATGGTGGGCGCTATCGTTCTGCCGCGCCAGGTAAAGTGTTTTTGACCGAGGCAACTTCCGGTAATGAGTTTGACGTCTTGGGTAACTTAAATTCTTTACCTGCTAATGGCGATTTTTTGGTTGTTTATAACTTAGGCATTCCGGGTGCAGATGCCTATCAGCCTGGCTATCGCGGCGTTATCAATAGCGTAGGTACGAGCTTGAATCTGATCAAATTGAGCACGGAAATTCAAAACCCCTTGGACTCTCCATCGAAGCGATTTTATGTTTTATCAGGTAGCAGTGCTGCGGTTTTCTTTGTTTGTGAAAATGCCGGTGTTGACGCAAACAAGAATGGCATCGGAAAACTATTTCGGGTCTCAGGCTACGGCATTAATACAAGTGCACCAAGCGCTTGTCCAGTATGGTCGGGCGCAGCGACTCAGGCACTTCTGGCAGAAAATGTCTCTAGTTGCAGTTTTAATTATTCTGCTGGTGTGGTTGAACGCAATGGCCTGTTGTCGATACGTTTGGGTATTCAGAAACTAAATGAGTCTGTTAGCCTTTATCAAGATGTGAATATCAATAATGTGCCATAAGTATTTTCCTATTCCCCTACCTCAGCGCAATAAGGGGTTTTCTCTGGTGTCGGCCATTTTTCTGTTGGTCGTGTTGGCTGCATTGGGGGCATTTATGTTGTCGATTTATATGTCGCAACGCACTGTCTCGACACAAGATGTGATGGGGGTGCGCGCATATCATGCGGCGAATGCGGGGATAGAGTGGGCGACCTATCAAATACTGTCACCAGAAAACACGGTCGCCGTCAGTGCTCCTTATGCAGGCTGCGCCCCGAATATGGGTTCGCCAACATTTGGCGGAGCTTTGCAGGGTTTTAGCGTGGTAGTCGACTGCGTTATGACAGTTGCAGTTGAAGGTAACAACACGATTCGAATTTATCAAGTGACCGCGACGGCTAGCTACGCATCGCCGGCATCGCCAGCGACTATGCCAAAGCCTGATTTTGTAGAACGTAGGCTCATTGCAAGCCTGAATACCTGTCGTGTTGGTATCACTGGCCTTGCAACTGATCCACCATGTAGTTGATTTGTAGTTTGTTTCGCTTGCAGTAAATGCCTTGATGATACTAAGGATGGATCATGCTTGTTTCTGAATATATATCCCAAGTTATTCTGCGTGTCTTTGCGCAGGCCAGTGCCGCTCTAGTTCGGACTTGTTTGTTGACATCGCTGATCCTGTTGGCATGGACGACGAATCTTGCGTCGGCACAAACGGTGATTGAATTTAATAGCACAGGGGGAACCACAGCGACCAATGGACTACATTTCTATATAGATAGCACAAGTAAAATCCAGGTTCGTCGACTCAATAACACGGGACAAGTATATAGCCCCACCGCAACGCCACCGAGTAATAATTTGGATAATGGCGTATTCATCCGAGCGAATACCCGTGTTTATGGCCCCTCACATACAGTGTCTACATTTAACCCATCGGGGGGCATGTATAGTACGTCGAGTATTACGGCCGCTAGCCCCGCCAATCCAACCACGGCAGGTGTTTTGCAAACGGCAACAAGCAATCTGGGTATTACCGCTGGCCCGCAAGTAAGCATTGTTTGGAAATACACTACGCCAAATGATTTTTTGACGGCGGAAGTTACTTTAGTTATCCCTGCACTGTATCCGGTGAGCGCAGCTAACCCGGTGCGTTACTACCATGTGTTTGATACTTATCTTGGGGGCAGTGATAGTGGCTGTGGTCTAAACGTCTCTGGAACCAAGCGCATCGTTGGTACCTACAGCGCACCTTGTGGTTCTAGTACTACATTGCCTGCTTCTGGCATAGTAGAGTCGTTTCGGGAACGCAATGGCACTTTTAGTGCCTTTTGTGCAGCGGGTTGGAATACTTTCTTTACCAATGGCAATCCTAATTGCTCAGTCTTGCAAACGAATCCAATGAGCAATACGATCACAACCACTTTGCAGGACACAGGGATAGGAATTGAATTCGATTTTACAGCGCCTGGAACCTATAATTTTAGTTATGACTTTGTCGTTGGTAGTACTGCAGTACCCGACTACGATCATATAGAAATCAGACACGATGGTAGTGCTACGCTCTGCCCCGAAAACATCGTTGTTCTGGCCTGCACATCATCGACGGTTCCTTGCCCAGCTCTCAGCGTTGTGAATACCGGAACTTTAACTGGTTCGGTCTCATTCGCGCCAGCTGCAACTGGGGTCACTTTTACCCCATCGACCTTCACTTTGGGTAGTGCTGCTAGTTCCATGAACATGGTCTTGCAAGCGACGGCTGCCTCGGCTGGCACCTACACTATGCTCGGATCTGGATTGAGCAAAGCGCCACTGAATGGAACAAAATGCACGAATCTGGCTGGAACTGCGTCAGCCACTTGTTCTATTACGATAGCCAATACACCATGCGTGACAAGTTTTGAATGCATGGAGATGGGAGCGACTTATTACAATCCTGTAACTGCGACTAATCGCAACCCGCTGTATACCAAACTGACCGCAACTGGGTTTAAGTTTGATGTGTTGGCTTTGCAGGCCTCTGGAGCGATTGCCACCGCTTTTACAGGGAACGTCAATGTTGAATTGTATGACGATACCGCAGGCAGTTGTCTGGCTGCACCAGCCCTGGCCGGCACCACACAGGCCTTAAGTTTTGCAGCGGTCGATAATGGCAGGAAATCTATACTCACAGATATTGTGCTGGCCGCTGCCAATAAGAAGCTCAGATGCCGAGTGCAGCAAACCGGCGTTAGCTCGCCAGTGACAGCCTGTTCTTCTGATACTTTTACGGTACGCCCAAAAACTATTAGTACGATATCGTCAAATGCGACAGCCGATAATGACTCTAATGGTTTATCTACCGCCGGTTCGACTGTGCTTCGCGCGGGAAGCAGTAATTTCACTTTGAATGCTTCGACGGGGGTAGTTGGCTACGATGGCACACCCAAGATCAATACTAGTTTGTTAGAGTGGACAGGCGTACCTTCCACAGCCAATGGTGGTGTGCCAGCACCTGGCACAGGGACGCTTTCCGGTTTATTTTCAGCAGCCAATGGCGCCACTGGTAATAATGCGATTGGAACCACATTTACCTATAACGAAGTTGGGTATTTCCGCTTTAAAGCTTTAGGTGTCTATGACGACGATTTCGTGACGAATTCTGGATCGGGAGACGTCGCGAATGGCGATTGCACTAATGATGCCTCTAATATTTTGGTGGGTGGTAAGTATGGGTGCAAGTTTGGGAATAGTGCGGTGAGTGCACATTTTGGCCGTTTTATACCCGACCGTTTTCAAATTAGTAGTCCGAGTTTGACTGAGGCATGTAGTCTGGGATTGCCAGGTATTACACCTTTTACTTACTTTGGTCAGGATGGTTTTAAGACCTTATTTGTGATTACTGCACAAAATAGTAGTGGAGGAACGACAAGAAATTACACCGATACTTTTGCTAAATTGGATTTGACGAATTACGGCAGCTATCAATTTACGATAACTGGCGCTCCAGCGGGATCGTCTATCGGGACAGGAGCCGTTGCACCAATTGGTAGCTGGTTTGCAGGAGCGACTACGACGCCAAGTGCATCCGCTCAGGTGCCAGTGTGGCACAAAATCACCCGACCTTCTGCCTTAAGCAATGAAACGCTAATTGGCGTTTACGTGGCGCCCACCGATGGAGAAGTCCCTGCGGCAGCTACACCCACGCTAGTAGGAAGCAGCAGGCAACGTTATGGGCGTATGCGCTTGCAAAATGGCTATGGTTCGGAAATGTTAGATTTGCCCGTACCGTTTTACGCTGAGCATAGAATCGGTAACCTTTGGGTAAAAAATGTGGATGATAGTTGTACGCCGATCGCAGCACCGACGGCGGCAACAGGCTTAAGCTTTTTTCCAGAAACAGGAGCAAATCACCTAAGTGCAAGCGAAACCACAGCTACGGTGAGTGCAACTGGGAAACTTGTCGCAGGAGATAGTAAATTGAAATTTTCCAAACCGGGTTTAGGTAATAGTGGTTATTTCGATTTGGCTTTGCCGGTGCCATCATGGTTGCAGTTTCCATGGAGGGGTGGTGTCACGCAGATGAATCCTGAAGCGAAAGTCAAATTTGGCGCTTACAAAAAAGCCAATGAATTTATTTACCTTAGGGAAGTGCACTGATGCGCTGATTCAGGTGTCACTTTTTTTGTGTCTGAATAAAGTCATCATTCCGACAACAAAAGAATGAGCAAAGATTGACAACAAGCTCTTATTATCTTAACGTCAAGCAATATTGGTGAATTGGACTGTATGCATGAGATTATTCTCACGTAAGAAACAAAGTGCTGGCATCGTGGCGATTGGTCTTGGATACGAAGGATTGTATTCGGCCTGCGTTCGACATGAAATTGCCAGCTTGCCTGTGTTAGATTTTCTATCTTTTTACCCACAAGAAAATCAAAGCTGGAGCATTTTGCTTGAGCGTCTGGCTAAAGAAACACCCGTTCGTAACAAGACCTGTTTATTACAATTACGGTTCGAAGAGTATCAATGGTTCGCTATAGACGCTTTGAATGTACCCGCCGATGAGTTGAGAAGTGCATTGCGTTGGCGACTCAAGGAACTGTTGGATTACAGTATCGATATGGCCAGCTTTGATGTATTCAAAGTGCCTGGTGATATCGCGAACGGTGGGCGTAACCAATCTTTGATTGCAGTGGTCTCTAAAAATGAGACTCTGATAAAAAATCAAAATCTGTTTTCCCAAGCAAAATTACCTTTAAGTCTGATCGATGTGCCTGAGATGGCGCAAAGAAATATTTCCGCACGAATGGAGCCAGAAGGGCGCGGCTTGGCAATGTTGTCTTTTGACGCTGCCGGTGGTTTGTTAACCGTGACCTTTGCTGGGGAGTTGTATCTGGCACGTAAGCTCGATATTACTTTGCAAGATTTGCAGAAAACCAATGAAGATGAGCGCAACCTCAGTTTTGAGCGCGTTTCCCTTGAATTGCAGCGCTCCTTGGACCATTTTGATCGCCAACATAATTACATTACGACGGCCAAATTGATGTTGGCACCCTTAGGCGATATCGCAGAATCATTGCGAGTGTTTTTGTCGGCGAATATGTATTTACCAGTTGAAGTACTTGATCTGGCAAGCATAGTTCGTTTGGACAAGATACCAGAATTAAAAAATGCTGAACGACAACAAGCATTCTTCTACATTATTGGTGCAGCATTGCGCCAAGAAGAGGAATTAACATGAGTCAGCAGATCAATTTATTTAATTCATCTTTACTAAAACAGCGCACTTTTTTTACTCCGAATAATTTGCTGTTTTCCTTGCTTGGGATCGTACTACTGATCCTGATCGGGTATTTTTTTCTGATGACACAGACTAGTAAGCTGAAGAAAACGGCAGACCTGAGCGCGCAGCAATTTCAAAATTTGACGGCGCAAGTCACGAGTCTACGAAATGCAGAAGTACCAAAAACAAAAAATGTTCGGCTGGAAGCGGAGTTGTTAGCGATAGAAAATTCTTTGCGCAGACGCCAAAGAATTACTGAAATTTTGCAAAATACAAATTTTGGCAATACCGATGGTTACTCGGCCTATCTGACGGCTTTTGCTCGTCAAATTCCCACTAATTTGTGGTTGACTGGTTTTAAGTTAGAGGGGGCTGGCTACGATTTGGTATTGCAGGGGCGCACATTGCAACCTGAATTATTACCCTTGTACGTTGCACAACTAAAGCGTGAGAAAATCATGCAGGGCAAGACGTTTTCTGCGCTCGAAATGCAAAGACCTGGTTTAGAGCTTGCGGCGGCAAGTGTAAGTGCTGCTGCCACCGACACGAAAAAAACAAATAACGATGCACCGTATTTAGAATTTGAATTGCATTCTTCGGAAGTGAAAGAAAAAGCCGTGATAGAGGCAAAATCGAAATGAATCAACAGTGGAAATTATTCCTTGCTAAGTTTGAAGCTTTGAGTAAAAGAGAGCGCGTGATCGTATTTGTTGCGCTTGGAATATTGCTCCTGTTTTTAGGCAATATTTTCGTTTTAGAGCCACAATTGAAACAGCAGAAAATCTTGAAACTCAAGCATGAAAGTGATCTGTTACAAAATAGTGCATTGCAAATGGAAATTGCACAGCGTAGTGCTGCAATTAAGACAGATCCTGATGCTGAAGTGAAGCAAAGAATTGCAGATGTCCGCAATCGCCTATTACAAATGGACGTTGAACTGGCTGGCGTACACAAAAATCTGGTACGTCCTGAACGTATGGATGCTCTATTAGAAAACATCTTGAGACGAAACAAGCGATTGCAATTGATTTCACTGCGTAGTTTGCCGGTGGTCAATTTGATGGACGTGGCTAGTGCTTCGGACACCAGCACCGGTGGGGCAAGCACGACTGCAACTGTTGGCGCGGAAGGTCTGCTTGCGAATCCGGGGCAGGGCGGTGGAATTGATGAACGCAGTATCTATAAACATGAGGTTGAGCTTATCTTGCAGGGTAATTATTTAGATATGCTGAGCTATATGCGTGAATTGGAGTCTATGCCAGAGCGTGTGTACTGGAGTAAGAGCTCATTGAAAGTGATTGAGTATCCTAAAGCGAGTTTGAGCTTGCATCTTTTTACTTTAAGTCTGGAGAAAAAATGGCTCAATCTCTAGCATGGGTTTTGCACAAAGTTGAAGCGCTTCCCGGATACGTTTTGCTGGCCCTTTTTTTGTTAGGTCCACAGCAGCTCATGGCACAAGATTTAGCTGACCCGACCAAACCGCCTGCTCGCTTGTTACAGGCGAATGAAGAAGGGCTAACAACGGGTCCAGTATTGCAATCAATTTTAATTGGCGCAAACCGAAAATTAGCTATTATTGACGGGCAGGCTGTTAAGTTAAATGGAAAATTTGGTGAACAAACTTTGGTTCGTTTGACTGAGACCGAAGCGGTGCTCAAACGTGGAAATACTTTGCAAGTATTAAAGTTGTATCCTGATTTTCAAAAAAGTCCGGTACTGGAAAAAACAAATACCACTTCAAAAAATACGGAAGCGAATAGTCACAGTTCGAAAAATAAAAGTGCTGGATTAATCAAGAAATAATTGCTTGTGTAATGAATGCGTAACAACGGAATAAGTGACAGCAGAATAAGTGATAGCGTCATAAAAAAATAGTTGGTTTGAGAAGGTTGAAAAATGAAAAAAATATTATTGTCTATGTTGATGCTCATGGTCGCAGGATGCGCTATGCCGCCATCGAGACAAGAAACCTATGACTTAATCAAGAGTGAGATGAGCAAGGCCGCTGCGGAGAAAGTAAAAGCAGCGGAGCCTGATGTTGTGTCGGCCTCTTTATTGCCCTCTTTGAAAAGCGATTTGCCACCAGTCCGCAAGCCTTTGGAAGAACGCTTTAATCTTAATTTCATCAATGCACCAGCCAATCAATTCTTTATGGGGATCGTATCAGGCACACCCTACAATATGTTGGTACATCCGGACGTGACAGGTACTATCTCTGCCAATTTGAAGGACGTGACTTTATTTGAGGCTTTGGATGCAATACGCGAGTTGTATGGATACGAGTATAAGGTCGAAGGGATGCGGATTTATGTGCGCCCATTAATTTTGCAAACGCGCGTTTTTCAAATCAACTACTTAGCCTCAATTCGTAAAGGTACTTCAGATATACGAGTAACCTCTGGTTCGGTTGCGGATGCGACTTCTTCAAATTCAAATAGTAATAGTCAAAGCAATCAGCAAACACCTGGTAATAATTCACCAGGAGGTTCTGGCTCACATTCGGCCACGTCGAGCAAGATCAGTACTAGTTCGAATAATGACTTTTGGTCTGAACTTAAGGCCTCTTTAGATGTCTTGGCCGGTAATGGTCAAGATGGGCGTCAGGTGGTGATTAATCCGCAGTCTGGTGTCGTGGTGGTACGTGCAATGTCGGATGAAATTCGTAATATTGGTGCCTATCTAAAAGCGACCCAATTGTCAGTTGATCGTCAAGTTATTTTGGAAGCGAAGATTCTTGAAGTAGAACTTAATAATCAGTATCAGACTGGGATTAATTGGGCCTCTTTTGCTTCGCTAAAATCATCGCCTAACTCTGCCACGTCCCTGGGTTTTCTCTCACCAGGTTCCACCTTAAGTACTACCGGGGTGAATGCGATCGATACTGGTATTAGTTCGGTTACCGGTCTCAACCTGGGCGCGGCGTCACATGCTGCAGGCTCCTTGTTTGGTTTAGCATTTCAAACCGCGAATTTTTCAGCCTTGTTATCGTTTTTGGAATCACAAGGGAGTGTGCATGTTTTGTCCAGCCCACGTATTGCGACTTTAAACAATCAAAAAGCGGTATTGAAAGTTGGTAAAGACGAATTCTTTGTGACAAGTCTGAAAACCACGCCGGGTACCACGAGTAGCGCCGGCAACACAGCGCCAACAGTCAGCGTTGAAGTGCAGCCTTTTTTCTCTGGTGTGGCATTGGATGTGACACCACAAATTGATGATACGGGCAATATTATCTTGCATGTCCACCCCTCGGTAAGTAAGGTCAGCACCATTGATAAAACGGTCAATGCAGGTAGTGCGGGTTCCGTTGTTTTGCCTTTAGCATCGAGCGTCGTATCTGAAACTGATAGCATTGTTCGAGGCCAAAATGGCAGAATTATTGCTATTGGTGGTTTGATGCGGCAGTCGAATTCCGATGACCGCTCGCAGGTTCCTGGCGCTGGCGATGTACCTTTCCTTGGCGGTCTATTTAGAAATACGAATCAGATTGCGCAAAAGCGTGAGTTGGTCATCTTGATTCGACCTACGATAGTAGAAGGCGACGCCGCTTGGGAGCAAGATATCCTGGAAAGCCAAAAACGGATTGAAGAGATCACGCCGCGCACTCGTATCGAAAAGAAATGATATGAGCGCTGATTGCTTACTTCGTCATTTCAATTTTTGCGTGCGAAAAGTAAGTTCAAATCAGTTTAGCTTCCAAGTCCCTTTATCGTTTTTTAAACTCCAAGCTAAGTATGTATAAATCGCATTTTGGCTTACATGAAGTGCCATTTGGTATTACGCCAGACACCAGTTTTTTCTTTTCTTTTGGCAGCCATCTGGAGGCTCTAAATACCTTGTTGATTGCTGCAAAAAGTGGTGAAGGTTTTATAAAAATTACCGGAGAAGTCGGCACAGGTAAGACTTTGCTATGCCGTCAATTTTTGAAAACAGTCGGTACTCAGTTTGTGACCGCTTATATTCCGAATCCTTTTCTGGAGCCGCGAACTTTGTTGTTAGTTCTTGCAGATGACCTTGAAATTCCGCAGGAAAAGGATAGTGAACAACATGAAGTCTTAAAAGCAATTAACTTAAGGCTTTTAGATTTGGCTCGTTCTGATAAAAAAGTCTTGTTGTGTGTCGATGAGGCTCAGGCGCTGCCATTGGAAACCTTAGAGGCTATTCGCCTGTTGAGTAATCTTGAAACCGAAAAAAGAAAGCTGTTACAAATAGTCTTGTTTGGGCAGCCAGAGTTAGATCGACGTTTGGCACGAAATGAAATTCGTCAATTGGCGCAAAGAATTAGTTTTCATTATCGTTTACGTCCCTTAAATTTCGCCGAGGCGCGATTTTATATCAACCACAGACTTAGAATTGCCGGTTATGGCGGCCTATATTTATTTAGTTTGCCGGCTTTATATTTATTGTGGCTGGCTAGTGGTGGTATTCCGCGTATGCTGAATATTCTCGCCAATAAAGCCATGATGTTGGCCTACGGTGCTGGCGATAAGCAACTCGGGCTGAAACATGTCTGGTATGCGTTGAGAGACACCGAAGCTGCGCCTATATTGAAGCAATTACAGTCTATGTCGAAAGGCATAGGTGCACTCGCAGGTATTGCCTTGTTGTCTGTGTTAATTTGGAAGAATTTTATCTGAGTATTTATGAGCTTAATTAATCAAATGCTGCAAGAATTGGAGCAGCGTGGTGAGCAAGAGAACATGACGTCGACACGGCGTTATACTCAGTTTGGTAGTAATGCGCCCGTTGCGGGGCAAACATGGTCTAAATTTCTGGTCTGGATTTTACTTGCCGCAGCGCTGTTGGTGTTGCTGTGGTTTTTCTTGGCGAAACGAAATGATATCGGTACATCGTCAATAAATGAATCTCAAAAAGTAGTGTCGCAAGTCGCTGCCACTTCATCGCCCAATGAACTTAGCTCTGCGACTTCGGTGGCCTCGACGCAATTGCCAGCAATCGCTGATTTGCCTTTGCTACTTAAATTAAGTACTCAGGTGAGTCTGCAAGCCAGTCAAGCAGATGGCCTTTCTCCTGATGCGCAAAAACTAAGTAATGCAAGCCTAACAGGTGGGGCAAACAAAATAATAGGCAAAGATGTTTTTGCCGACGATGGCAAAGACAAGCCAGTAACAAGCGTTGAAAAAGCGTCGCAGTCATCGCAGCCTGATGTCACGCCACACAAGATATCTGGACAAACTAACAAAGCGACTGAGTCTGTAGTGGATGCAGATAAATCAAAACCAGCAGTACACAGTAATCAAAAAAATGAAACCATAGCGTCATCCAACAAGGCAATGGAAAACAATGTCGATGGTCGCCCACCGACTATGATTAAAGAAATTTCACCTCAACAGGGCGCAGAAGGACAGTTTCGACAGGCCACGGTGTACCAACAGCAAGGTCGGACCACTGAAGCAGTAAATGCCTTGCAACAAGCCTTGCTTTTGGATGCACAACATGCGCCTGCCAGGCAGTTGTTAATCTCTATGCTACTCGACAATAATCGTCAGGACGAGGCGATTCGTGAGTTGAAGCAAGGATTAGCACTGGATCCGCAGCAAATTAATTTTGCCATGATCCTGGCTCGCTTGCAGGTCGAAAGAGCAAAATTGAGTGACGCGATAGAAACCTTGCAACGCGGTTTGCCTGTGGCGCAGGAGCGCCCCGATTACCTTGCGTTCTTGGCGGCACTGTATCAAAAAACCGGGCAGCATAAAGATGCCATTCAACTCTATCGCCTGGCATTGAAACGACATACTCAAAATGGGGTTTGGTGGATGGGTTTGGGAATTTCCCTGCAAGCCGATGCGTCGCCGAGCGAGGCGATTGAGGCTTATAAACAGGCCAAACAGCGCTCTGGCTTGAGTGCAGAGTTACAGGCTTTCATTGATCAAAAGCTTGCGCAACTGCAAAAGTAACTGCTATTCAGACGAAGTCCCTACAAAGCGCTAGAACTCAGTTGCGTGTAAGTTGTTCGTATCATTTACTTAATATTGCGTGTGAATTCGCTGCGATTTAGCCAATAAATTAGTTTATTGTAAATAATTGTGGATAGATTTTGTGCCTGTGATTAAAACAATTTCCTAGGTGATGCCGCAAGTCCGTAAAATAGCGCCTTATATTTAATTGCGCTAAATCGGCTCAATTATTCCAATTACCCCAATCAACTCTCATAGAACCTGTCTTTGTTGACGGCCTTGCAGAAGATGGTCAGCAGTCCTTGTTGATATCTCGCAGATAGCGCAGCAAAAAACCGTTCTGATTCATCAAAGAAGAATACGCATGTCAATACAATGGTTCCCAGGGCATATGAACGCAGCGCGCAAGAAAGCTGCAGAAACCATGGAAAACACCGATCTGGTGATAGAAGTGCTCGATGCCCGCATCCCGCAAGCTAGTTGCAATCCTATGGTAGAACAATTGCGTTTGTTTCGTCAGCGTCCTTGTCTGAAAATTTTAAATAAAAGTGATCTGGCCGATCCGCATGCGACCAAGGCTTGGTTAGATTTTTATAATGCGCAAAAAGGCGTCAAAGCCGTTGCGATGAGTTGTAAGAAGCCAGCGGATGTCGCTAAGGTGCCTGGTTTTGCCCTGGAAATGGCACCACATCGCGGTGTACCGACTAAGCCTTTGCGCATGATGATCATGGGTATTCCCAACGTGGGCAAATCGACTTTGATGAATGCCTTATTGAAAAAACGGGTCGCGAATGTCGGTGATGAGCCTGCAGTGACTAAGGTGCAGCAGCGTTTGTATCTCGGTAAAAATATGATTTTGACCGATACACCAGGCATGCTCTGGCCTAAGATTCAACATCCTACTGACGGTTTGATGCTGGCAGCGAGTCATGCAATTGGTGTCAATGCTTTGATTGAAGAAGAGGTCGCGACGTTTCTGGCCGAATTATTGTTGCAGCGTTATCCCCAATTTTTGACCACTCGTTATGGCTTAAATACCGACGGTATTGATGCGGTCAGCGTAATCGAAGGCGTTGCCAAAAAACGTGCTTATCGTTTGAAAGGCGGCGATTGGGATTTCGAAAAAGCAGCGCATACTTTATTGCTCGATTATCGTAGTGGCGTATTGGGACGGGTTAGTTTGGAGACGCCGCAAAGCCGTGAACATTTGTTGGCAACTTATGTGCCGCCCGTATTATTGGGACAAGGCAAAAGTGTCGACACGGGCATGATGGAAGATGCTCTAGATCAAGATGAAGAGAATTAGTCGTATTGACTAGCTCAACTCGAACTACGGGAGCGGTAGCGAATGGGAAAGCTATTTGCCAAAATACTGTGTAGCGTGCTGATGGCCTATGGCGGTTATTTGGCAGTAGAACGTTTTCTACCTGGTAAGGGGGGTATAGGCATTGCGTTGACGTCCTATTTTTGGGGACGACTATTTGCGCGTGACTTTATCAATTTGTTTTCCTGGATTAAATATCAGGCAAAAAAATCTGCAGTATTTCATTGGCATGGTAGTTATTACAGTTTTGACGGACAGCAGGTACGCTTTTTTTTAATTGAAGATAAGGTATGGATTCCACTGCGTGATGTGCGGCATCTGCTGGAGCCTGAGTTAAGTGAGCGCGAGTTACGTTTATTAGGTGATGCCTATGCGGTGATTCCTGAACAGAAAATGAACGGCGTAAGCGAAGACGGTTTGTTACAGTTACTCAGATCGCGCACGGATAACCGGCATACCAGCTACAAGATGGTCAGGTTGAAGAAATGGTTGTTGACCGATGCTTTGCCAAACGTCAAACGTTTACCCAAATCTGCAGTTAATAATATCTGACTGAATTGAATGCGTGATTAGATTTTATGGCAGGTCAGCATAGTAAATAATCGAGAATAAAAATAGAAGAATCAGGGAGTTTTTGAATGCGATTGATCCATAGTTTTATTGCTGTAAGTAGTCTAAGTATGCTAGCCCTGACTGTCGATGCGCAAATGTCATCATCAACCACATCGAAAGTCAAAGTTAGGGCAAGTGAAAAGCAACTGGTGCCTCAAGTTCAGGAATCGATTTTAAGACCCCACCTGGCTTATTTGTCTGATGATTTGTTGGAGGGTCGTGGCACGGGGCAACGCGGCGGCGATTTAACCGTGCGCTATTTAGAGACTCAAGCAGCTCTGCTTGGTTTGCAGCCACTCTTCCCGAATCAGGCATTTCCTTATCGTCATCCGGTGCAGATCATAGGTTCGTTGACTTTGCCCGACAGTCATATTGAATTTGAAGCAGGTGCAAAGACGTATGTGCCGAAAGCCGGTGCTCAAATTTTGATTGCCAATTCGAATGGTCGTGAACAAGTCGCTTTTGAAGCCCCTCTACTCTTCGTTGGCTATGGCATAAACGCACCTGAAGAGGCTTGGGATGATTACAAAGGCATCGATGTAAAAGGCAAAATCTTGGTCATGATGGTAAATGACCCACAACCAACTGCGGCTGAGCCTGGCAGATTTGGCGGTGAGGCAATGACTTACTATGGACGTTGGATTTATAAGTTTGAGGAAGCTTCACGTCGCGGCGCAGCGGGTGTGTTATTGATACATACCAATGCCTCTGCTGCTTACGCTTGGAATGTGCCGCAAGCGAGTTTTAGTCATGAGCGCTTTAGTCTCGCCGGTGGTGGTAATCCTATGGAGGGGTGGTGGGCTGAAGCTAGCGTACAAAGCGTGTTTGCGGATGCTGGTTTGAACCTGAATGAGATGCGAGCACAAGCTGAGCGTCGCGATTTTCTACCTATCCCTTTACCAATGCAGGCTAAAGTGCGTTTGCATAGCGCTGTGCGCCAAGTTGAGCAATTTAACGTGGTGGGTGTGGTAGCTGGCACTGATCCAGAACTAAAAAAAGAAGCCGTCGTTTATTCTGCGCATTGGGACCATTTGGGTAAAGTGGAAGAACCCGGTAAGCCAGTTCAAATTTGGAATGGCGCAGTAGACAATGCGACTGGCGCCGCCGCTTTATTGGCGATGGCGCAAGCAGCGGTTAAGCATCCAACAAAGCGTAGTCAGATTTTCTTGTGGCCTGCGGCGGAAGAGCAGGGCCTGATAGGCAGCCTTGCCTATGTGCGGAATCCGGCCTGGCCTTTAGCAAAGACCGTCGCAGATCTGAATCTGGATAGTATGAACTTTGTCGGCAAGACTAAGGATATAGGTATTGCAGGCAGCGAACGTTCCAGTTTATTTGAGAGCGCTCAACACATTGCAACACAGATGAATCTCAAGATTGCGAAGAGTGTGCCTGACTTAGGCGGGGCGTATTATCGCGCAGATCATTTTAATTTCGCACGCTTTGGGGTACCTGCTTTTAATGTGGGATCCGCGGTATTTTCCGGTGACGGATATTTTGAATTTTCTGAGCATGAACATGCCTCTGAGCGGAAGATGAAGGGTTTCAAGACTTCCTATCACACGGTGAAAGATCGCTATGATGCCAATTGGGATTTAAGTGGCATGCTGCAGCAAGCCCAATTCACCTTGAATCTCGGCTATCAGATTGCCAACGACAAGCAAGCGCCGCGTTGGAAAAAAGGTGATCCTTATGGTTTGATTCAGCGCTAGGTTTTATGTGCTATAGATTTAATGCGCGATAGATTTGAGGAAGAAAATAAAAAAGTGGCTCGATTGAAAAATCGAGCCACTTTGTATTTGAGTCTGTTATTTGAGCAAAGTGCTTAAGTGAGATTGCTGATTTGATTCAGATCTTAGCCATTAATTACTTTGCGCGTATAGGACTCCAAGTAGTCCATCAAATTTTCAGCGCCTGCCGCTGCTGCCGCTTCATTGCCATCGGCGATACCTTGTGCCAATAGCATGTGACAACGTGCTGCTTCATGCATATCGCCTTCATGTTGATAGGCATACCAAAAGCGACGACATTTAATAATCAGTGGAATGACCGCTGCAACTGCAGATGGATTGCGGCAGGCTTCATGAACTACATGATCCAAAGCTTGATCGGCCGCCATAAATTCATCTAATTTGCCGTCCTCGGCAGCGCTGACCATCTTCTCGCCGCAAGCCAGAATGTCCTGGCGCAATTGCGGGCTGGCACGTCGCGCGGCACTGCTGGCGATTAATTTCTCAATGACACGGCGGGTTTCAATTAAGGTGACGTGTTCAGCCGCTTCGATATCTTTGACGATCAGGCCACGACGCGGTAATTGCACGATCAATCCATTCGATGACATACGCATTAAGGCTTCGCGTAAAGGCGTTCGTCCTAAGCCTGTAATCTCGATTAATTCGGATTCAACAATAGGTGCGCCAGGCTTGAGTTGTAAGGTCACAATCATGCTTTCTATCGCATCGTAAGCGACATCGGCAGCACGCATTTTATTCTGAGGTGTTACTTTGGCTGGTTGCATACACTAGGGTTGTGGAAATATTATGAAAATTATCATTGGATTATAAGTTATTCACCTGATTTTTCTCAATTTTATTTTGAAATTTAGCGTGAATAACATACAAAAAAAGCGACAAAGGATTCTATGCTTACCTTTGTCGCTTATTTCCCTAGGCTAAATAGCTTGCTAATTTGCTTAAAAATGCCTATTGCCGAATTTTTGATTGGGATTCAGGCAAATTTAGCAAAATTGAAGCCGAAATTTAGGCCAGATAATGGGTTTTTACTTTGGTATAAAATTCCAATGCCATGCCACCTTGTTCACGTGGACCAAAGCTTGATGCTTTGCTGCCGCCAAATGGTACATGGTAATCAACTCCGGCAGTAGGAGCATTGACCATCACCATGCCAGCTTGCATTTCGCGTCTGAATTGGGTCGCATATTTGAGTGAAGTGGTGCAAATACCGCCGGATAAACCATAGGGCGTAGCATTGGCGACTTGAATTGCTTCTTCAAAATTTTTGACTTTCACTAAAGTGCTGACGGGGCCAAATACTTCTTCTTGATTCAGGCGCGCTTGCGGGTTGTGATTTTCAATTAATGCTGGGCTAAAGAAATAGCCATTGCCATCCAGACGTTGACCGCCTGCCAATAATGTGCCGCCTTCCTCTTGTCCTATGCTGATGTAGTGCAGATTTTTATCAAGCTGACGTTGATCGACGACTGGGCCAATTTGGCTGATGGGGTCGATTGCTGCACCCACCTTAAGCGCCTTAGTTCTTTCAATCATCGCTGCTGCAAACGCAGGATAAATCTGCTCGGTAACGATAGTGCGGCTCGAGGCTGTGCAACGTTGCCCAGTGGAGTAGAAGGCGCCATTGACTGCGCATTCGACGGCGACGCTTAAGTCGGCGTCATCTAAAATTACCAGCGGATTTTTGCCGCCCATTTCTAGCTGAAATTTTTTCAAGCTGAGCGCGCAATGTTGGGCGATTAATTTACCGGTACCAACCGAACCGGTAAAACTAATCGCATCGACAGATGGGTGTTCGACCAGCGCTTTACCTGCAACGCCATCGCCCATCACCAAGTTAAATGCGCCTTTGGGCAGACCCGAGCGCGAGATAATTTCAGCTAAAGCCCAAGCGCAGCCCGGGGTCAATTCTGAGGGTTTGATGACGACGGTGTTGCCGCAAGCAATTGCCGGTGCACTTTTCCAGGCAGGAATCGCGATAGGGAAATTCCAAGGCGTAATTAGGCCGACCACACCGACCGCTTCACGTGAGGTGATAACCTCCATGCCAGGACGTACCGAGGCAATAGCTTGTCCGCCTATACGCAAAGCTTCGCCAGCAAAGAATTTGAAAATGTAGCCAGCGCGGGCGACTTCACCTACCGCTTCGGGCAAAATTTTACCTTCTTCACGAGCCAGTAAAGTGCCGAGTTCTTGTTTGCGCGCAAGAATTTCGCTGCCGATAAAATCCAACACATCAAAACGTTGTTGCGGCGTTGAACGACTCCAAACAGGTAGGGCGGCTTGTGCGGCTTGTACGGCTAAGGCGACATCCGCCGCATCAGCTTCTGCGTATTCACCGATGACTTCGCTGGGGTCAGAAGGATTAATATTCGCGCGTGTTTTTTGGGAGGCGAGCCATTCGCCGTTGATAAATTGAGCGTAGGTGGACATAGGATTTCCTTATTTCGCAGGATGAGGTTTTTAATTTTTCTTCAAAAGAGAGCGTGCTGGCTTCACCTAAAGAACCACCCGTGACCATGCCAAGTACACCAGCGTCGATTTGAAAGGCAAAGTGTTTCTTCATCGCTAATGGATCGAGATCTTTGTTTTCTTTGAACTTCGTAGTTACAGCAGGAAATATACCGCGCCATTTTGGGAGATTCATGTTTGCTTCTTTATGAAAAGAAATATGAACGACTCCTAGTGTAATACTAGTCAAATATATTTACAATATATTTGATAAAGTTTTTTGGCATTTTTGTGTTTGTGCCTTATTTTTGATTAGATGAGTTAAAAAATTCAAGCTATTCTTTATATTTAGTAAAAAATAAGACTGCCCACTTGAGCCAGCACCGATGCCAAGTGGTAGGGTTGGTGATATGAATTTTGTGATTATTTAATCAATTTATTGAAGCATAGTTTGCAATCATGTATTTATATAATTGGCTTTATATTAATAAGCTAGGTACACTAATTAAGCAAATAGTAATTTAAACAACAAACTTGAGGCTAAATGTTTGAATTCACTTTATTTCTAAGCAAGTTGATTTTCAAAGCCTACAAATTGGGATAATATTTTATTGAAATTTCAACATTTTGCCGAATTCAATTTGGCATAAAACTTTAATAGCCAGCGATTGCATTTCCATAAATTATTTAGACCTTGATAAACATGTTACAGAATTCTATGTTAACGAAGCTCAGTGTGATCGGCAACACGTCGAAGCAAGTTATGGCTCAATCCATTAATGATGTTTTTTTTGCAGAACCTTTGTTTGATGCCATGCCTGATCTGGTCTTTTTCGTTAAAGATTTGCAGGGCAATTATGTTGTTGTAAATAAAACACTGGTATTGCGTTGTGGATTGAAGGACAAGGATCAATTGCTGGGGCGCAGCACGGAAGAAGTGTTTCCTCCCAGCTTGGCACATTCTTATGCTGAACAGGATCAATTGGTCTTGCAACATGGTCATGAGGTTAAAGATCAGTTGGAACTACATCTCTATCCTGATCGCGATCCTGGCTGGTGTTTGACGAACAAGATTCCTCTACGTGATAAGGACCATCATATTATTGGTTTAACGGGAACCTCGCGTGATCTGGGTATGCCAGATCAACGTCACCCTGTTTATCATCGCATAGCGGCCGCAGTGCGCCATATTCATACGCATTACGCAGAAAATGTGCAGATGGCAGAGTTGGAGCAGATTACTAATTTATCCGTTGCTCAGATAGAGCGTTATTTTCAAAAAATATTTTCTCTGACGCCACGTCAATTTTTGATCAAAGTAAAACTCGATGCCGCTACGGCTATGCTGGCTGATGCCAGCCGCAGTATTACCGATATTGCAGCATCCTGTGGTTATCAGGATCACAGCGCATTCTCTCGTATGTTTAAAGCGACCGTGGGTATGACGCCGTCCGAGTACCGTGAAGTTTTGCTGGCCAGACCAGTTGCTACGGGGCGACAGTGAGTCGTACTCAAAGTAAGCTTAAAACCAGTGAGAACTGCAAACCGATAGCTATTGATCCTTACTGTGACTTATCACAGTTAAGGCCTCATCTAAACGCATTAAAAATTCTTGCGCATTCTCGATTGAGAATACAAGCGGCGGTTTGAGTTTTAAGACGTTATCGTAGGGGCCGTCGGTTGATAATAAAATCTTATGTGCCTTTAAATATTCAATGACGGCATTTGCTTCGCCAGTCGCTGGTTCTAAAGTCGCGTGATTTTTTACCATCTCGACGCCGATAAATAGACCCATTCCACGGACGTCCCCAAGTAGAGAAAATCGCTGTTTTAATTGATGTAAGCCCTGTAGTAAAAAGTCGCCGACTTTTAGTGCATTTTCTTGCAATTGCTCTTGTTCGATCACATCAAGTACCGCTAAGCCCATCGCGCAAGACACGGGATTGCCTGCAAAGGTGTTGAAATATTCCATGCCTGTGATAAATGCCTGTGCGATTTTTTCTGTGGTAACGACGGCGCCCATAGGGTGTCCATTACAAATCGGTTTGCCCATGGTGACTATGTCAGGTACCACGCCTTGCGATTCAAAGGCCCAGAAATAGTTGCCAGCGCGGCCGAAACCGACTTGCACTTCATCAGCGATACAGACTGCACCTGCAGCTCTTGCATAAGCGTAAGCCGCTTGTAGATATCCCTCAGGTAGTACAACTTGACCGCCGCATCCTAAAATCGATTCACAATAGAAGGCGGCTGGCTTTTCACCGCGTACATGGATTGCCGCAATCGCACGTTGTAGATCTGCAGCATATTGCGCGCCGGCTGCTTGATCGCCGCGACGGTAAGGGCCGCGATAGTCGTCGGGTATTTCTGCAACTTGAATATGGGCAAGGCGACCACGTCCTCCTTTGCCATCAAATTTATAGGGGCTGAGTTCTATCATGGTGGGGGAATTGCCATGATATGCATGATCAACCACGATGATGTCATTGGCTTGTGTGTAAGTCTTGGCGATGCGCAATGCTAAATCATTGGCCTCGGTGCCAGAATTGGTGAGAAAAACGACAGAGAGTTCAGCAGGTAAGGTCGCTGTTAAACGTTGGGCGTACTCGACAATGTTGTCGTGCAAGTAGCGCGTATTGGTGTTGAGTTGCGCCATTTGCTTTTGCCCGGCAGCGACTACCGCAGGATGACAATGCCCCACATGGCAGACGTTATTCACCATGTCGAGATAGGCGTTTCCTTGTTGATCAAATAGATAAGCGCCTTCGCCACGGATCATTTTGACCGGTTCTTTATACGACATGCTTAGGGTAGGATTGATATGCTTGCGACGCAAATCGATAATCTCTTGTGAACTGCGATTCGGGATGGGGGCGACGGTAGTTGGCATGATGAGTGTGGTTCTGAAATAGCTGGGTTGGTGCTACGTGTAAGTTTAATGTGAGCTTAGTTTGTTTCGGAAATAACATTCAAAAATTGATCTTGCAGCTGCGCATAATCCATCGTGTCCAATTGACGAATCAAACGACGCACCCCAGTTTGGGAGACCAGAATGTAGTCGTTGTCAGGATTTTTTCGATAAGCGCGTGTTGCCATCAAAATGCTCTGACACAGGCGTGCCATGATGACGTGAAACAGCACTTTAATCTCGTCCGTATTTAAAGGGTGCTGTGTCTGGTAACCGCGCAAAATCGCCAATAGACAAGCCCGCACACCTTCTTCTTTTTCTATGCTCTGCACTGCGTATACCATGGTGATTGCCAAATCGACGATACGCAAATGGCGACACATATCGCCAAAATCGATAATGGCATTGACGTGTGGACGGGCTTCAGCGGCGTCGCTATCAACAATCACATTGAAATCATTGGCATCATTATGTATTACCGACATAGGCAACGTTGCTTTCCAATGTGCCTCGTTTTCTGCGAAATAGCGAGTGTGCCTGGCAACCAATTCACGTAAGCCGGCCTCTTCAATGTGAACAATTTCGCTTTCTAATTCTGGTAGATTGCTGATACTCCAATCAACATATCTATCCATACTGGCATGCGTGAAATTGCTGAGGCCACGATCAAGTTTGGCGATAGCGACGCCTAAGCTGGTTTGCAAATAGGCGTGATCAATATCGTCGCGTTTGACCACATTGGCATAGATATCTCCAGCGACAAAACTTAATAAGCGCAGATGGCAGGGTTCGCCGCTAGGCGTGGTGTAAGGAATGATGTGCTTCTGTTCCGCTGTGAGTATCACTTTGGGTAGTGATAAGTCTGGGCAAGTCTTGGCGAGATGAAGTAAAGCTTCGTTTTCTATATCAAGATCGGCATAGGACCAATTGGGATTCGCAATCTTAAAAACAAAGCTTCCTTGCGACGTCGTCAATTTGAAATTGCGATCAGCGTAAGAGGGCAATTCTTTGATGTCGCCTTGAATTTTCCAATGTTGCTCTATTAATGTCAGGGCTAGCTCTAGCGTAATGGTTTGCATGGATGTACTTTTAAAACCTCGCACGGTAATGATACGGAGGCAGAGGAAAGCCCGGATTCAGCAAAACAGCGATTAATCGTCTACGCAATCTCTGTTTTGCTTCGTGCCTGGTTCTGTGAGATTACCGCTTATATATCAAAGCTAATCCCTTGCGCCAATGGCAAAGAGTGGCTGTAATTAATGGTGTTGGTGGAACGACGCATGTAAGCTTTCCATGAATCTGAGCCAGATTCGCGGCCACCGCCTGTGTCTTTTTCGCCGCCGAAAGCGCCGCCAATTTCTGCTCCAGACGGTCCGATATTGACGTTGGCAATACCGCAGTCACTGCCCACGTCCGACATGAACAATTCTGCTTCGCGTATGTCGGTGGTAAAAATACTTGAGGATAAGCCTTGTGGCACTTCATTGTTCCAGTCGATTGCTTGTTGCAAATCCGTGTAAGGCACGATGTACATAATCGGTGCGAACACTTCATGATGCATGTGTGCGGTTTGTGTAGTCATTTCGACCAAGGCAGGGCGTACGTAGTAAGCCGCTTCACAGCCAGTAACGGCCACGCGCTCGCCAGCAAATACCACACCCTGATCAGCTTGCGCTGCGGCTAAGGCCTGTTGCATATTTTCATAGGCTGCTTGATCGATCAGGGGGCCGATCAAGGTAGATTTCTCTAGTGGATTACCGACCGGCAGGCCAGCGTAGATTTTCTTTAAGCGTGGCACGATGGTGTCGTAGATGCTGTCGTGTACAAACAAGCGACGTAGAGTCGTGCAACGTTGGCCAGCAGTGCCAACTGCCGAAAAGGTAATTGCACGTACCGCCATTTCTATGTCAGCGCTCGGTGCAACGATCATGGCATTATTACCGCCTAGTTCGAGGATTGTACGAGTCAAACGTTTGGCGCAGGTTTCTGCCACTTGACGACCCATGCGCGTACTGCCAGTCGCGCTCACCAAGGCGATCCGTTTATCTTCCACCATCTGAGCTCCGGCTTCACGTGCGCCTAGGATGAGCTCGGCTAAACCTTCTGGTGCATCATTGCCTGTCTGGTTGAAACGTGCGACTGCTTTCATAAACAAAGCCTGGGTAGCAATGGCAGTGAGTGGTGTTTTTTCTGATGGTTTCCAGGTGACCGCGTTACCGCACACAAAAGCCAAGGCTGCATTCCAAGCCCATACCGCAACAGGAAAATTGAATGCGGAGATCACGCCAACCACGCCTATCGGATGCCATACTTCCATCATGCGATGACCTGGACGCTCAGAGGCGATAGTGAGGCCATATAATTGACGCGACAAGCCAACGGCGAAATCGCAGATATCTATCATCTCCTGCACTTCGCCCAAGCCTTCTTGCAAAATTTTGCCAGCTTCCAAAGTTACTAGCTGTCCCAAAGCAGCTTTGTGCGTGCGTAATTCTTCGCCAAATAAACGTATCAGTTCGCCACGACGAGGCGCTGGTACTTTTCGCCACGTCGTAAAAGCGGTATGAGCGCGCGCTATCTTTGCACTGACTTGCTCGGCTGAATCCGCACGCAAACTCGCCAGCGCTAATCCGGTAATCGGCGAGACGCTAGAAATATCTTGGCCTTGATAGTCTGCAAGTGTGACGCCTAGTGTGGCAAGTAGGGTGTTGATGTCTTGTGTCATGGCTTACTTTCTGTTTTATGCAGTTTTTTAAAATTTTTCTGACGCTGGTGGTGGGCACTAATGTGCTTGTGATTTCAAGTAAAGGGATATTTTTTACCTATGATAGTTAAATTCTCGGATATCAACAAACGAGAAATTTAGTGATAAAACGGAGGACTATTTATACCGTATCCCTCAGCTTGGAACTTGAATCAAAATCAATCAACGACGATATTTGTCCTTAAACTATCGCAAAAAATGGTCCTTGAGGCCGTTTCCTTACTTCGAATTAAATGGTGTCAATCGACAGACATAGGGAATTATTTCCGCATTGCCTTGTCCAAGTGCTTTCTCTTATTTGGCTGTTGTATAGATTCTAAGAAAAAAATGTCTTTGCATTATAACGAAGTAATTAAATTCGTTTTTGAAAAATACTGACACCTGCTGGCTATACTTGTGCTTAACTAGCTTGTTGTAATTCACCTTATTGCGGCTATCAGTAATCAGATCTTTAAAGTTAAATCCCACTCAGAGGAGTATCTATGCAAGTTCGTTGGCGTCTTAAACCCTTTGCCATATTTATCGTCAGTTCCATTAGTCTCGCTTCCGCTTGCGCCCAGGCCCAAGTCGCTACCGCTCGCGTCGAGGGTTTGCGTGAAAATAATCCGCGTTGGCATGCGTTGACGGGAGCGCGTTTGGTGATAGCGCCCGGCAAGGTGGTCGAGAATGGCACCGTGGTGATACGTGATGGTGTGATCGTATCTGCAGGTTCAAATATTACAGTGCCAGCCGGTGCTAAGGTTTGGAAGTTGGACGGCCGCACTATCTATCCTGGCTTTATCGATATGGCGAGTAGCCTCGGTGTACCGGCAGGCTTGTTGGCAGCGCCAGTGGCGGCACCAGCTGTGCCAGGCGCAGCACCTCGTGTGACCGTGCCGCGCGTCGTGAATGGCCGGGCGCTGGCCAGCGAGAATGCCCGTGTTCGTCCGGAACAAGACGTGGCGAATCAATTGGAGCTGCGTGCGGATGAAGCAAAGGCGGTACGAGAATTAGGCTTTACTACGGTATTGGCGACACCGTCGTCAGGTATCTTCCGCGGACAAAGTGCGCTGTTGAACTTGAATGGTGCTGATAATGCGAAGTCACTGGTTTTGAATACTCGTGTCGCCCAGCATATGGCGAATGAATTAGAAATGGGGCGTGGCAGTAGTTATCCAAGTTCTTTGATGGGCGTAATCGCGCAAGTGCGTCAGACTTTTTACGATGCGCAATGGTATCAACGCGCTAGCGACTCAAAATTAAAGCAAGAACGTCCGCAAGTCAATGAATCCCTAGAGGCTTTGAAACCGGTATTGGCGGGGCGCCAGCCAGTGATTTACGCTACTGACAATGAGCAGGCTTATCAACGCGTGGCCAAGCTACGTGATGAGTTTAAATTGCGTGTGATTTTGCAAGGCAATGGCTTTGAATATCGTCGCACCAATCATTTGAAAGCCGGCGGCATGCCGGTGATTGTGCCTTTATTGTATCCGAATGCCCCAGAAGTCGAGAATCCGGACATGGCATTAGATACTTCTTTGGAAGCGATGCAACATTGGGAACAAGCGCCTTCGAATTTGGCGATGCTCGATAAAGCCGGCGTTGAATTTGCGATCACAGCGGCAGGATTGAAAGATCCCAAGAAAGATTTCTGGACGCGCCTACGTCAAGCGATACGTCGCGGTTTACCAGTTGAGCAGGCATTGGCGGGCTTGACGACGACACCAGCTAAACTATTGGGTGAACAGAAACGCTTGGGCACTTTAACGCCAGGTCATATGGCTAATATCGTCATTGCCAGCGGCGATATGTTCAATGACGATAAAGCGAATATCGAAATCACCTTCGTCGATGGCAAACCCTTCGTTACCGAAAACTATAATCGTTTCGAATTGCGTGGTAGCTGGGAGGTGAATGCCGGCGGCAAAACACAGACTTGGAATATTACAGGCACTGCTATAAAACCTGCACTAACCATAGATGGCGTCAACGTAGAATTGAGTCTGCGTGATAATCAGTTGCTGGCTCGCTATGGCGATACGGTGATTATTGCCGATGGTCGAGGTGATAGCTTAAGTGGCACCGTACAACAAGGGCAGGGCAAAGCGGTATTGTGGGCCGCCACTCGTAGTAAAGCGGCGCTTGCTGATAACACGCCTGTCAAACCTGAGAAAATGCCAGCGAGCTGGAAAAATATGTATCCTGCTGGTCCCTATGCATCTGTGATTAGCGCTCGCCCATCCGCTTTGTTGATAAAGAACGCCACAATTTGGACCAGCGCTAAAGCAGGTAAATTAGAGCAGTCTGATATGTTGGTCGTTGATGGCAAGATCAGTGCTATCGGTCAAAATCTAAAAGTGCCCGCCAATGCCGAAGTCATCGATGCAACTGGCAAACACCTCAGTCCTGGCATTATAGACGCGCACTCCCATACTGCGATGATGCAAGGTATTAATGAAGGCACTAGTTCCATTACCGCGGAAGTTCGCGTGGGTGACATTATTGATGCCAGTAGTATCAATATCTATCGTCAATTAGCTGGCGGTGTGACGACTGCGAATGTCTTGCATGGCTCAGCGAATACTATAGGCGGTCAAAATCAGGTGATTAAAATGCGTTGGGGTTCTGATGCGGAAGGCCTGAAATTAGACGGTGCTTTTCCGGGAATTAAATTTGCCTTGGGTGAGAATGTCAAACAATCCAATTGGGGCAATGAAGCAACGGGTCGATATCCACAAACACGGATGGGTGTGGAGCAAATCCTGCGTAGTGCTTTCCTCGCTGCACGTGCTTATAAAGAAGAACGTGAGGCATGGCGCAAAGCACCGAATAGCATGATAGAGCCGCGCCGTGATTTGCAGTTAGATACCTTGGTTGAACTGCTGGATCGCAAACGTATGATCCATATTCACTCCTATCGTCAAGATGAAATTTTGATGTTTGCCCGCTTTGCCAAAGAGTTTAATTTGATGATAGGTACCTTCCAGCATGTGATGGAAGGCTATAAAGTGGCTGATGAAATCGCCGCCTTAGGTGCTGGTGGCTCTACTTTCTCTGACTGGTGGGGTTACAAGATGGAGGTGATTGATTCAGTGCCATTTAATGGTGCCTTGATGCATCAGGCAGGCGTGGTCACCAGCTTTAATTCTGACAGTGATGAGTTGGCACGTCACTTAAATACAGAAGCGGCTAAGGCCGTGAAGTATGGTGGTCTGTCCGAAACGGAGGCGCTTAAATTCGTCACCTTAAATCCAGCGAAGCAATTGCATATCGATCACAGAACAGGTTCTCTGGAAGTAGGAAAAGATGCCGACTTTGTGATCTGGAATACCAGTCCTTTATCGACATTTAGTCGTGCGGAACAAACTTGGATAGAAGGACAACGCTATTTCGATTTGGCCAGTGACGCACGTTTACGTAAGGAGGCGCAAGAAGAACGCCAACGTATTGCGAGCAGTGTGATCGCAAGCCGTACGCCCGCCGCGCCGAATAATACCAGAGCAAAAGATGCGGTGACAGAGAAAGTAAGTGCACCAAAATCTGCTGCTGAAATGTTAGAAGCCAATCGTGCCTATTTAGAATTGCAGCATTGGATGCACATGGTCAGCAAGCATCGTACCGGCTATTGGAACGGTGCAGAAGAACACGAATGTACAGGAGAAGAATAATGTCCGCATTATCCCCAAAAAACTCCTCAAATTTCTCTAAAAATTCGGTTTCTATAATGAATAAAAAAATTAATTTGCAAGCCACGATTGCCAAATTATTTGGCCTCACGATCTTGTCCGCTACCGGTATGCTGGGTCTCGCCGATCTCTCAATTGCATCCGATAATGTTCCAGCCGCGGCGCAAAAAATACCCCTAGTATTTAAAGGCGCGACTTTACACACTGTCAGCGGTGAAAACATCGTCAATGGCAGTATGCTGGTCGACAAAGGCCGTATCGTTGCGCTGGGTAGTCAGATCAATGTACCAGCTAATGCACAAGTAATTGATGTCAGTGGCAAACACATTTACCCAGGCATGATTGCCGCCAATACCGTGATGGGTTTGGCCGAGGTACAGTCTGTGCGTGCGACCTTGGATTACGCTGAAGCAGGTGCGATTAATCCTAACGCACGTGCTTTGGTGGCAGTGAATCCCGATAGCGAGCTCATTACGACGGCACGTGCGAATGGCGTTTTGGCGACCTTGAGTGTACCGAATTCACCTGCTGGTTTAATCAACGGCACTTCTGCCTTGATACAAATGGATGGTTGGACTTGGGAAGAAATGGCAGTGCAAGCGGAAGTGGGTTTGCACATTAATTTGCCTATGCTGCGCTTTAATCCAGAATTATTTCCTGCGCCTTTAGATTCACGTCTCGAAGAAATTCGTAAAGCGAGTGCGCAGCGCTTAAAAATGCTGGAAGAGGCCTTCGATGCGGCATTGGCCTATCGCGATGCACGTGCGCAAAACGACGGTACTCAGATTGATGTACGTTGGGAAGCGATGCTACCAGCGTTGGCTGGTAAGCGCCCCGTATTTATTCATGCGCAAGACGTGAGTCAAATTCGTTTTGCTTTGAATTTTGCCCAACGTTATCAGTTGAAATTAGTCATCGTGGGTGGTGCCGATGCGCCCGTGTTGGCCGATGTTTTGAAGCAGCGTCAGGTACCGGTCATCGTCACGGGTATTCATAAATTACCTATGCGTCGTGGTGCCGACTATGATGCTTATTTCAGCGTGGCGGCCAAGTTGTCACAAGCTGGCGTGCCATTTTGTATCGCGCGCGCTGGCACCGACGATGACGCGCCTAATGAGCGTAATTTGCCTTACGAGGCCGCGGTCGCCGCTACTTTCGGTTTAGATCCGAATGAAGCTTTAAAAGCGATCACTTTGTATCCGGCGCAAATCTTGGGTGTGGCGGATCGTCTGGGCTCACTGGAAGCAGGTAAGTTGGCGAACTTCTTCATTACGAATGGCGACCCTTTGGAAACCGCGAGTAAAGTAGAGCAAATTTATATTCAAGGCAGGGTGGTCGATGGTTCAACTAAACAATCGAGATTGACTGAAAAGTATCAACAAAAATACTTACAGAAAAGTAGTGTTCTCGCTAAACCATAAAAAACTGATTGATACAGCCATCAATTAAAAATGGCAAATAAATCAATGGCGTGCGTCGGAAGTTCCCAATTTTTGGCGCATGCTTCTTTTTTGAAATAAATTTTTGAGTAAGTTTTAACTCAACATTAAAAAAGCATCGAAACTAAGATTGTTTATTGGTATAGTGATTTCATTTTTGGCGAGGTGGATATCTAGCCAAAGTGCCAGATTTGCCACAACACAGGCTTCTCAATTTTCCTACTGCTAGCAGATGAATATTCTTCATGACATACGTACTAGCCACAATGACGCAGATCGGCGATTTGCCGCATTAGTCGATGATCATGATCGGTATAATTATTTTCCC
This sequence comes from Undibacterium sp. GW821-FHT11H02, assembly GCF_058808015.1. Taxonomy (NCBI): domain Bacteria; kingdom Pseudomonadati; phylum Pseudomonadota; class Betaproteobacteria; order Burkholderiales; family Oxalobacteraceae; genus Undibacterium; species Undibacterium sp. GW821-FHT11H02. Next base: position 136,258 of record NZ_JBXARG010000011.1, read on the forward strand.
GAATGTATAAAACTGGTTTATGGCAGAACTGGCTTATCGCACATGAATCAAATGGGATTGACCCTGTTTGCCGCGAAAGACTTGCTAAACCTGCAATCTAAAGCACTTGAGGATTTCTTTGTTGCTCAGTATCGCGAGGATTTCCTGCATTTGTGCGAGGAAGTATTTAATGGTGAATCAGTCAGCCTTGAATGCCGATTACTCAATCTTGCGGGCCAAACTTTGTATCTTGATTTACGTGCAAGTCCTGTGTTTGATGAACATGGTGAGGTGATTGCGATGTTTGCGATTGCGCGTGATATCACCAAGAAGAAAAATATTGAGCAGGCATTATTCGAGAGCGAGCAACGCCTGCGTTCGTTGATAGAAACCATCCCCCAACAAATCTGGACGGCAGATCCTGCAGGCCAACTAACTTTTGTGAATCAGCGTACCACGGAGTACTTTGGCGTAACTGCAGAACAGATTCTCGGCTCCTCATGGAAACACCTGGTGCATGCAGATGACTTGGCCAGTACGGAAGTACTGTGGCGTATTTCCGTAGAGACAGGCGTGCCCTATGAAGTTAACTTTCGTCTACGTCGTGGTGACGGCGAGTTTCGCTGGCATCTCGGTCTCGCGATCCCAGTTCGTGATCAGCATGGTCAAATCTTGCAGTGGTTTGGTAGTAGTACTGATGTGTCTAGCAGCAAGCAAAATGAAATTGAATTGAAAGACAGTGAGCGAAATTTGGCAGCGGCGCAGGCCAGCGCAAAAATTGGCAGTTGGCGTCGTGATTTGTTGACGAATCAAGCCATATGGTCGGCAGAGATGTATCGCATTTTTGAATTCGATCCCACTAAGCCTCCCCCTGATTCTGATACTTTGTGCGCCAGGGTACATCCAGATGATCGCGATAAATTCAGCGCAATCTGCGATCCCAACGCGCATGCTCATGTCAAAGGCAGATATCAACTTGATTTTCGTTATCCTCTCGCAAGTGGCCAAATCCTTTGGGTAGAGTCCAAAAATGAAGCTATTACGAATGAACACGGTGTGGTGGTCGCTTTATGTGGAACAGCTCAAGACATCACAGAACGCAAGCAAATCGAACAGGCCTTGCAAACCTCGCAGCAATTGCTGGCACAGTGCCAAACCATAGCAAAAATCGGTGGTTGGGAAATCGATCTGAAAACTAGAAATTTGATTTGGACTGAAGAAACTTACCGTATTCATGATACTAGTCCTGACGAATTTAACCCTTCTTTAGATGCGGGTCTGAGTTATTTTTTACCTGAATCCAGAGCCATAATTAGTCGGGCCTTGGAGGCCGCCATAGAAACTGGCGAAGGTTACGATCTCGAGTTAGAAAAATTCACAGTCTCAGGTCGAAAGATCGATGTCCGTACAACTTGTCATGTGACGCTACATGAAGGCAAAGCCGTACGGTTGACAGGAATTTTTCAAGATATTACCCAACAAAAAGCAGCGCAGCTGGCACTTAAGCACGCCTATGTAGAACTAGAGCGATCTAATGGTTTGCTGGAGCATATAGCGCATTACGATGCTTTGACGCATCTGCCAAATCGGGTTTTGCTAGCAGATCGTATGCAGCAAGCAATGGCGCAATGTCAGCGGCGGAACAATTGTCTTGCTGTGGCCTTTTTAGATCTTGATGGATTTAAAGCGATCAACGATGTGTATGGTCATAGTGTTGGTGATCAACTGTTGATTGAGATCGCGGCGCGTTTGCGTACTTCGCTACGCGAAGGCGATACTTTGGCACGCTTAGGTGGAGACGAATTCGTTGCGATTTTGACCGATCTAGATCAAAGTAAAGACTGTGAACCTGTGCTAGCACGTTTGCTCGGGGCAGCATCCGAACCAGTAGATTTACATGGCGCGCAGCTACAGGTTTCTGCGAGTATAGGCGTGACTTTGTATCCACAGGATGGCGTCGATGCAGAGCAATTGTTGCGACACGCCGATCAGGCTATGTATTTATCGAAACAAGCGGGCAAAAACTGTTTCCATTTATTTGATGTGGAACATGATGCCGCGGTCAAAATTCAAAGAGACGACTTAAGCCAGATCCGTCAGGCGCTATTCAATCAAGAATTTGTTTTATTCTATCAACCCAAAGTGAATATGCTTACCGGCGACATCATCGGTGCGGAGGCGCTGATACGTTGGCAGCACCCGGTTAAGGGTTTGTTGGCACCTGCGAGTTTTTTGCCGACGGTAGAAAATCATTTGTTCAGCATAGAGATTGGTGCATGGGTGATTGCAACCGCTTTGGAACAAATGGCGCAGTGGCAGCAACGCGGTTTGCGTATTCCGGTGAGCGTCAATGTCGGTGCTTTGCAATTGCAGCAAGTGGATTTTACTCAACGTTTGCAACAACAGATCGCCCATTTCCCGCAGTCGATTTATTCTATGTTGGAGCTGGAAATTTTAGAGACCAGTGCCTTAGATGATATCGAACAGATCTCTCAAGTAATTCATGCATGTCAGGCCTTGGGTGTCAGCTTTGCTTTGGATGATTTTGGTACTGGTTATTCCTCTCTGCGTTATTTGAAACGCTTACCCGCCGAGATGCTAAAAATCGATCAAAGTTTTGTACGCGATATGTTGGAAGACGAAGGCGACCTGACGATTATTAAGGGCGTCATTGGACTTGCACAGGCTTTTCATCGTAGGGTGATTGCCGAAGGCGTTGAGACCGTTGCGCATGGCGACATGCTGCTATCAATAGGATGTGAGTTGGCACAAGGTTACGGCATCGCGCGCCCCATGCCTGCAGCGGCAATGTCGGAATGGATCGCAAACTGGCGTTCACCTTTCAAGAAATAGCCTCTATAAAAGAAAAGAAAAATGGTGCGGCAATTTTTTTGCCGCACCATTTTTTATGTCTGATATGAGTGATCGGTTTAGGTCGACCTCTGCATGAGATTGAATGTTGGGTTTATTTGATGGCCCAGGTAAATGCAATCACATGCGATGGTTTGTTCACAATGTTTGCCGATTTTTTGGCGTCGAATTGGCAGTTTTTCAAGGCACTTAATGATGCTTTATCGAGGTTGGCGAAACCGCTGGATTCTTCTATTTTTGCTTCTGTGACTTTACCGCTTGCATCAGTAGAAAAACGTAACTTAACTTGGCCTTTTTCTTCTTTACGCAGCATTTGTGCATCGTATTCAGGCATCTCGCAGGCATTCATTTTGAGAACGTTACTGGTTTCATCTGCGCTTGCGGATAAGCATGCCAGTGATAACAGTGAGCCCACGATAGTGGCGATAAGGCGAGAGTTGGCGTACATAAAACCTCCATTTAAGTTGCAAAGTGAATTAAAAAAACTCGACTGAGGCAGAGCTGCGGTGCGGCATTTCCTTTATCTGGAAATTGCTAACTCTGTTTTTCCTTTGTCTCTGGAGTCCAATATACGTGCTTGAAGTGCGCAGTCAAAATTGTGATTTCGTATGTCTATTATTCGCAAAAAACATAATGCTAAGCATGCATTTTCTTGGTGCGCGAAGGTCTGGAAATGGTTGGATTGAATCACCGCGACGGTGCAAAAAACAGCCGATTTGCGAGGAATTCAACAAGCTTGTTCGGTGTTTGGGCTGAATTGGTGCGATCCAAATTTTTTTAAGAAATGATCGTTTTTTTTGTGATTCCGTATTTTTTCCACACATTTTCAGTGAATTTCTGACGCTGGATAGTAAAAAATGGTGTGAAGTGTCTATGAAAGCTTAAGTAAGCACAGATTCAATCGCATAATATCGACAGTATTCCTTTTGTAGAGCCTGACCGCAGAGGTTTCCTCAATCTGGCGATAATAGTAAAGTCCATTTTTATTTGATGTAGAGAATTTCAATTGCAGAAAACGCCTATTCCCTGGCAAGTTATTAAAGCCGAGCTTCTCCTTATTCTTGTTGTTGCGCTCATTTTGGCGCTGAAGTCATTTCGCTTTGTGAGCGACGATACCCGGCTGGTCTTGCGTGGTGAATTGGATCTGGTCAGTATCGCAATGATAGAAAATGCTTTGCGTGAACATAAAGGGCGGTTTAATACACTGCAATTTGAAGATTCACCCGGCGCCGGTGCTGCCGCTGGCATGATCGTTGATCAGGTTGAGGCTTTGATTAATCGTAATCACTTAAACACGGAGGCGCGCGGCTATTGTGCTTCGGCCTGTGCTGCTGCGTTCTTGTTGGGCGAAAATCGTACGCTCTTAAAAAACAATGATAATGCACCGACTTTTTTAATGATTCATGCTTTTCGCAATCATGTCACACGTGAGGTGAATTACGGCAAGACGGAAGCATTGAATAAAAAAATGAGTGCCAGAAGCTTGAGTAAATTGCCCATCAACTTACTCAATCGCATTTTTGATGATAAGAAGGGCACGGGTGATGGCGAGATTTATATCTTTCGAGATCCGCAACGCACACCTAACGGATTTCATCATGTATTTGTGTGCGACGGCTCACGTCATGTGGTCATCGGCCAGTGCGAAGCAATAGTTGGTGTGACGCCAGAGAAATTGGGAATACGCGTAGCGAAATAGTTGAACACTGGGTTTTCAATTGCAAAAAAAAATCCCAGTGTGTTTGCACTGGGATTTTTTATTCTAAAGCGATCAGCTGCGTCTTATTTTTTCAAGCATTTTTCCAAAAATTGATCTTGTTCCCATAATAGATGCAAGATATTTTCACGTGCAGCATAGCCATGACTTTCTTTCGGTAAGATCACCATGCGAGCTGGCGCGCCCAAGCCTTTTAAAGCCTGGAAGTAGCGTTCGGTTTGCAGTGTGAAGGTGCCTGGATTATTGTCGGCTTCACCGTGTACTAACAAGATCGGCGTTTTCATTTTGTCTGCATTCATGAACGGCGACATCTTGGTATAGACCTCAGGTGTTTCCCAATAATTGCGTTGTTCACTTTGGAAACCAAATGGTGTCAAGGTTCGGTTGTAAGCGCCGCTACGTGCGATACCACAGGCGAATAATTTAGAGTAGGTCAATAAATTGGCCGTCATAAATGCACCGTAAGAATGACCACCGACAGCGACTTTTTTCCTGTCGATATAGCCAAGTGCATCGACTGCATCAATCGCAGCTTCTGCATTGTCGACCAATTGCGGTACAAAATTATCATTCGGTTCCGTTTTACCTTCGCCTATGATAGGGAAGGCGGCGTCATCCAAGACCGCATAACCACGAGTTGCCCAATAGATGAAAGAACCATAGCTAGGTGCGGTGAACGCATTTGGGTTGTGCGTACTTTGACCCGCGGAATCTTTATCTTTAAATTCTGCGGGATAAGCCCAGATCAGGAGCGGTAATTTCTCCTTCTTGGTCTTGTCGTAGCCTGCTGGTAAATATAGCGTGCCAGATAATTGCACGCCATCTTTACGTTGGTATTTGATGACTTCTTTGGAGACGTTTTTCAAACCTTCATACGGATTTTTAAATTGCGTAATTGGTGTTAACTTGGCATCTTTGATATTGCGGAAGTAGAAGTTAGGGTAATCCGTTTTAGACTGAATCTGCACCAATACATCACCTTTAGCAAAATCTTCAATCGATTGGATGTTTTCGATTTTGTCGGTGTATGTCGATTGATAAACGCGGGTCTTTTCTAAGCTATCGACATTCATCGCATCGATAAATGGGAATTGACCTTTCTTGGTATGACCTGCGCCGATTAAGTAGGCTTTGTTATCTTCGATAGCCAGTACGCGCCTGTCGTATTGATTGCGCTTAGTTTCGAAGCGACCAGGATTAGCATATAAATCTTGTGAATTGCGGTCAAATACCAAACGTGGAGTTTCTGCAGGATTGGATGGATTGAAAAAATAGGTTTTTTCGTTACGTGTGTCATACCAGTTATCGCTGATGACGGCCAATTTATCATTGCCCCATACAATACTGCCAAAACGTTGCGCCGTTTTTACCAGCGATTTTGGCGCTTGATCAAATGGCGCATCCCATTGGAATACCTCATCACGGAAATCGACTTTTTTCGCAGGATCGCCACCGTCTAAAGCGACGACATAGGACAAGCTGGCTGGTTTATCAGCACGCCAGTTCATACTGCGTTTGCCTTCACGTACTGCACTAAAACCTTTAGGAATAATTTCGGTCAAAGGCACTTCATTGACCGTCTTAATCACTTTACCCGTCAAATCCATGACCACGGTTTTGCTAGGAAAGCGGCTAACTGGAACGACATAGGAAAAGGGCTTTTGTATGCTGGTGATCATGATGAGTTTGCCGTCAGGAGAAAAACTCTCTCCGGCAAACATTTCGGCTTTTTTCCATAAACTGCTGGTGCCATTCACATTCACTTTATGTAACTCTGAACTGGCGATATTTTCAAAATTGATTTCGTCGTTGCGATTCTTGAGCAAATCTGGGTAAGTACGGTTTTGTGCCGCTTTACCATCTGCATTGGAAATAATCGCGCCTGTCGGTAAGTCTTTACTAGCGTCCAACAGGGGGGCGCGATTTTTGGGTAAGAATTTAACTAACAGGTTGTCGCTGTCTTTAAACCAGATAAAGGGACTATCCAGATTGGCATTGATATTCGCGCCGCTGATTTTTTTTGCCTGTGCGGTCGCAACGTCGATCACCCACAATTCCACGCCCTTGTCAGTGGTATGGGTGAAAGCGATTTTCTTTTCGTTCGGCGACCAACTGATATTGGCGATCAAAGGATCTTTTGGTAAGCCTTTGACTTGTTGTTCCTCGCCGCCGCTGACTTTGCGGACTTTCAAATTATTGATGTAGTTGGTCGAGCTGGAAATATTGGTAATGGGGTTGATACGCAGGCCACCCAAACGCAATTCTGACTGATTTAATTCGGCTAAAGTTTTAAAGGTGCTGCGATAGGTCAGCAGCATCATTTGTTTTTTTGAATCCATACTAACCGCTGGTGCACGCACAACATCGGCTAGTTCCAAAATAGATTGCGGCGGTTTTTGATAGGGCAGGTTTTCTTGAGCTATCGCGGTAGTGGCCATGCCTATGCTGGCAATGCTGGCGGCTAAACTTAATAAGCGCAGTGTTGTTCTCATTATGAATCCCATTGTGAAGGTTGGTTATTGAAGGGTTTTTTTTGCCCCACTTAGACAGATTTTTACTTGTGAAGTTCATTGCTTGCTGTTTAAGTCGGAGTTTCGATTTCCATCAAATTGTGAAATTGTCTAATTGGTATTTTAAAAATATTATATCAACACGCTCTGCGAAAAATCTCTGCTAAAGTGTCATCAGCCTACCAGGTTTGATGCTGCTTTTTTTGTGCTCCTCGCAGCATGATGTATCGCTACCCCCCGTGTTGTACGTTTTGACTTTCTTATAAGGAGATGTCTGTGCAAATTTCTTCCCTCACCCAAAAAACTACTATCAGCCTATTACTCAGTGCTTGCTTTGCTCTACCTGCTGCCTATGCGGATACGCAGTTGCTACGACAACCAACGGTATCACGTGACCATCTTGCTTTTGTGTACGGCGGTGATATCTGGTTGGCTGATCGTGATGGTAAAAATCCACAACGCCTGACCCAACATCCTGCAGCAGAATTTGCCCCCATTTTTTCGCCCGATGGCAAATGGCTGGCATTCTCGGCTTCCTATGATCGCAATACCGACGTCTATGTCATGCCTGCAGGTGGCGGTGAGGCGCGACGCTTGACCTGGCATCCGGGTGCCGATGTGGTCGTTGGGTGGAGTACCGATAGCAAGCGAGTGATGTTTTCTTCAGGTCGTGAAATTGCGGTGAGTCGTAGTACACATTTGTATGAAGTTTCGGTTGAGGGTGGCTTTGAAAATAAGGTGATGGATGCGATTGCGTTCGAAGGCAATTGGTCCGGCGACGGGAAGTTATTGGCGTATCGCCCATTTCCTCAAGCTTATGCAGGTAGCAGTGGCTGGCGTCAACATCGCGGTGGCACCACGCCACCGATTTGGATTATCGATATCAATGGCAAGAAACTAGAAAAAATCCCGCATGAAAATGCCACTGACAAATCGCCTGTTTGGATAGGCGATGATGTGTATTTCATCTCCGATAGAAATGACGGTGCGGCCAATTTATTCAGCTATAACCGCAAGAGCAAAGCGGTGAAGCAGTTAAGTAAAGAGACGGTATGGGATATTCGTAGTATGAGCGCCTACGACAAAACCATAGTGTATGAAGCGGGCGGCGTCTTGAAAGAATTCGATACCGCGACCGGTAAAACCAAAACCATATCAGTCGATTTGAGCGCACAAACCGGTCAGGCAAATCAGTTGCGTCCGCAATGGAAAGATGCAACGGGCAATGTCACTTCTGCCAGCTTGTCACCTACCGGCAAACGTGTCGTTGTGACTGCGCGCGGTGAAGTCTTCACGGTGCCTGTTAAAGATGGTTCGATACGCAATTTGACTGAGACTGCGGGCGTGCGTGAAAAAGATGCGATCTGGAGTCCAGATGGAAAACACATCGCTTATATTTCCGATGCGGGCATAGAACATAAAATCATTATCCGTGATCAAACAGCGAGTGATGCAGGCAAAACGATAGCGCTTGGTAAAGCCGGTTATTTCACTTTGCTCGAATGGTCACCGAATAGCCAGATGATTATTTTTCAGGACAATCATTTGCAACTCTTTGCCGTAAATTTGGCGCAAGGAAAAATCAGCAAGATAGATGAAAGCGCGCGTCGTTCGAATTTTGCGACTTCGTTTTCCAGTGATAGTCGCTGGTTGGCGTATACAGTGGCTGGTGCTAATCACTTTTCACAAGTGAAATTATATGATTTCAACAGCGCTAAGAGTAGCACCATTACGGATGGTTTAAGCGATGCGGACAATCCTGCGTTTGCTCCTAGCGATTACCTCTATTTCACCGCATCTACCAATGCAGGTCCTACCCACGTGGGCCTCGACATGTCGAGTCAGGAGCGACCATTGCGGAACGGAATCTATGCGGTGGTATTAGCGGCCGACGGCAAGTCGCCTTTGCTACCAAAATCGGGCGATGAAGACAGCAAGAAAGACGATAAAAAGGACGACAAAAAAGACAGCAAGTCCGACGGCGATAAAAAACCAGAAGCTAGCGTCGTAGCGGATGCAAAAAAAGACGAAGTTAATAAGCCCACCAAAGCAGTTAAGGTCGATCTGGCTGGCATACAGCAGCGTATCGTCCCTTTACCCATCGCTGAGCGTAACAACGGTGCTTTGTCGGTCGCTTCCGATGGTGCTTTATTTTTTCTGGAGCGCCCACAACCGGGCGTCAGTAATGATCCTCCGGCAGAACGCAACGGCAATAATGCGAATTTGATGCGCTTTAATTTGGAAGAGAAAAAAGCCAAATTAGTCAAAGCTGGCATCGCCGAATACAGCCTGAGTGCGGATGGTAAAAAACTCTTACTGCAGTCGACAGGCGCCAAATTAGAAATCGCTGATGCAGCGGAAAAAATTGATCCTAAACCTATCAGCTTGGCTGGGCTCAAAATGCGCGTCGATCCCCGTGCTGAGTGGGAGCAGATTTTTAATGAAACCTGGTGGATGCAAAAAGAATTTTTCTACGATGGAAATTTGCACGGCATAGATTGGGATGGTATCTATAAGCGTTACCATGCCTTACTTAAAAACTTGCAGAGACGTGAAGATTTGAACGAGCTACTGGTCGAAATGATAGGTGAATTGCAGGTCGGTCATAACCGCGTTGGTGGCGGCGATATTCATCAAGAAACGCCGGTGCCCGTTGGCTTACTAGGTGCAGATTTTAGTTTTGAAAATGGTCATGTACGCATCAAGACAATTTTTAAAGGCGACCGTTGGAGTCCATTCTCGCCTGCACCTTTGGCGATACCGGGTCTGGATGTGAAAGAGGGGGATTATTTAGTCGCGATTGATGGTAAAAACGTCGATGCAAAAAATAACTTGCATGCCTTGATGGAAAACAAAGTCGGCAAACAAGTCAGTCTTACTATCATGCGTGACCTCGCTAGCAAAGTAACCCACCAAGTCATCGTGCAGCCGATTGCGAATGAAGCTGATTTGCGTCAATGGCATTGGATAGAAAAAAATCGCGACTATGTGCAAAAGAAAACAGACGGCAAAGTCGCCTACGTTTATTTGCCCAATACCGGCGGTGAAGGCTATCAATATTTCAATCGCATGTTTTACGCCCAAGCCGAAAAATCAGCCTTGATTGTCGATGAACGTCGTAACGGGGGTGGGCAAGCTGCCAACTACATCACGGACGTGCTCAGTCGCCAATATCTGGCCGGTTGGAAAGATCGTGACGGCATGATCTACGAAACGCCAGGTGCAGCCATCTATGGTCCTAAGGCGATGCTGATTGATCAAGACGCAGGCTCAGGCGGCGACTTTTTGCCTTACTCGTTCAAACGTCTCAAATTGGGCACACTGATAGGTAAGCGGACTTGGGGTGGCCTGATCGGTATTTCCGCTAATCCTAACTTAATTGATGGTGGTAATCTGGTAGTGCCGTTCTTCCGTTTCTTCACGCCGGACAATGAATGGCGAGTAGAAAATGAAGGTGTCGCACCTGATATTGATGTTGATCTCGATCCACTCGAAGTCAATCAAGGTCGGGATCCGCAACTCGACGCCGCAATAAAAGACGTGACGGAGAGATTGAAAACTTACCGTGACATTAAGTTACGCGTGGCGCCGCCTATGCCTAAGAAATTGGGGCAGTGATTTTGCTTAGATTGTCTTAGATTGTCTTAGTGATTGGAAACTCTTCTTCTGCTTGTTCAGTGGAAGAAGAGATACAGACTCAAGAATACAAATATCTTTTGATCAGGGTCTTTGCGAAGACCCGGGCGCTTAAGGTTTCGGGCGTCATTGTGATAGATAGTTGATACGGTAAATCTCTAAAATTTTTACCGTACAGACGACAATTATTTACTTCGCAAAACGCATAAAATGCTGCCGGCATGTGCAAGTCATCAGGGAAGGTAAAAGTTACTTTGGTGGTTTGCTTATTCGTGAAGCATGCTGATTGAGGTTTCAATTGAAATTAAACCATGTATTCAAGAGAGAGTGATTATGAAATGTCCAGTATGTGAAAATGCTAGTTTAATGATGTCGGAGCGGCAGGGCATAGAGATTGATTATTGTCCGCAATGTCGCGGTGTTTGGTTGGATCGCGGCGAACTGGATAAGATTATAGAACGCTCTGGTGTTGCGACTCCCGCGCCGAATGTAGAACAGAGAAGTCCTGTGCAGGCTCAGGCGCAATCTTATCCTCAGCAACAAACACAGTCGTATCCACAACAGCAGAGGCATCAATCTACTTACGGGCATCAGCAACAGCCCCATGCTTATCATAAGAAGAAAAAAGAAGGTTTTCTGTCTGAGCTGTTTGATTTTGATTGAATATTTTGAGTTGGAACTTAGGTGTAAACCCAAGTAAGTAGAAAGGATTGCAGATCATTTATATGCTGGTAAGCCTTGTTTCATTCTAAAGATGGCTACATAAGCGTTTCCGATATAGTAATTTTCACCCTTGGGAAAAACACTAGAAAACACCTGTTGCAAAAATCTTCATCTCAATAGTGTGAGCGCCCATCAACTTGCTTGGGGCGCTTTTTTTTAGCTCGTATTTTGGCTAGGCCGCGTAAATGGCTACACTTTGTACGAAGCAAATGAAGTGGAAAATCTGTTGCGCGATGTTGGTTTTGTGAGTATCACCCCATCTAGTTTGCAAGATCCGGTTCAGGGTTTGGTGTATGCTGTGGTGGCAACTTGGGTCTGTCCTAAGCACAAAAAATGAGCGGTTGAAGTGACCTGTTGCACCGACTAATTTCCTCATTCCGAAAGGGAAAGAATGCCAACGAATAAAAATCTCTTCTTAGATCGAGGCGCCTTGTTTAATGTCTTTGTTGGCGCTTTAGTTACTACTTTAGTTGCTACTGTAGTTGCTACTTTAGTGAGTGCAAGCGCACATGCGCAAGAAAATTCCGATGCGGTTTCTCCTTATCGACCCTCAGTGTCAAGCCCCGCATTATTGCCTTTAACGGGACAGTTAGAATTTGAGTTGGGCTTGCTACGTGTCAAGCAAGATGATGTGCGTCGCGATAGCTTGCCGTATTTATTTAAGCTGGCATTTAGCAAAGAGTGGGGCCTGTTATTTGGTGGCGAAGCGCAAGTGGTAAATCGTATTGATGGCGCAGCCACACAACGTGGTTTTGGTGATTTGAATCTGGTTTTGAAACGCGCTTTTTTGAACGAGGATGGCAGTGCTTTGGGTCTTGAATTTGGCAGTAAAATCGCCACGGCAAAAACAAGTATCGGCAGCGGCAAAAATGATTTTGTAATCAATGGAATTTACAGCCGTGATCTCGATGCGGTGCATATGGATTTGAATTTCAACTTGACCCACTTAGGCTCGGTTGAAGCGGGTAGCGCCTCAATACAAAAAGCCTGGTCAGCTTCTTTTTCAACACCGATCAATGATAAATGGGGCATCACAGGCGAAATGAGCGGTACCCTACGAAAAGGTAGTAGCAGCACCGCGCAGACTTTGCTAGCACTGACCTATAGTCCGCATAATCGTTTGACGATCGATTTTGGTGTGGTGAAAGGCTTAAATAAAGGCGCACCGGATTACACTTTGTTTAGTGGCTTTGTGATTCCTGTGGCTAAATTATTTTGAATCATTTAAATCGAATCAATGACCAAGCCAAAGTACATCACAGAGTCCGAAATTGATTCACTAATTGTTTCACTATGAATCAACTGAACTCTGCAAACTACTAATCCTGGCTGAACTCAAAGGCAATCTTCCAGCGTCTCTTTCCCAGGAAAATAAAAACCGATTCGCTGCACCGCAGATTCGACCCTGGCAGGCTCCCATGCCGCAGCGGGTATGTAATTTGGCATCACGCCAGTCGGACTGTTTTCTTAATTCTTGATAGCTGACATCTTCACAGCGACATACGATGGTGTCGGCGACGCATAGTTGTTTCAGCTCGGGGCGCAGTGCAAAACTACGATGCAAACGTCCCGCAAAGGCTAGCCATTTTTTGCGTTCTTTGAAATAGCTTTGCGCTTTAGTATGTTGTCCGCTAGCTGCATAACCTGCGATGTGTCCTTCAGTAAGTGCCAGATCAACACCGCCTATGCCTGTGCCTTCACCCGCGCAGTAGACATGCTCTTGTGAGCTAGCCTGCCATTCGTTTACGACGACTTTTTCATAGTTGTCCAGATCTTTAAGCTCGCAATTTAAGGCAGCAGCGAGATCGATGTTGGGAATCAATCCATAACCGCAGGCCAGCAAGTCGCAGGGGATCTCTTGAATGTCACCGAGTATCGATACGGTCGCGCTACCAACTTGTTCCTGGGGTGGATTTGATAAATCAGATTGCACTTGCTTTTGTGCGCTCAGCACATAACTATCAGCGTGATAGATCACTTCTTTCAAACTACGGCCTAACTTTATTGCTTGCGAGATTTTGCTGGGGGTGGCCAGTAAACCCAGGGCGAATCGGCTAAGTTGGCCAAATTTAGCCTGCTCTAGAATATGCGTAACTTCAGCGCCACGTTCTATCAGGCTGGCAGCCACGGCCAATAATAAAGGACCTGTTCCTGCGACGATCACACGTTTGCCCGCAACAGGGTAGCCGGCTTTAGACAAAGCTTGTAAGCCACCTGCGCCGGTGACACCGGCTAGTGTCCAGCCAGGGAAGGGCAGTAAGAGTTCGCGGGCGCCGGTACACAGTATGATTTTTTTTGCGGAAAATGTTTGCGCTTCGCTGGGTGTGTTAAATGTGCCTTGAGTTTCAACGATGATTTCAATTGCATCGTTGTTATGGCAGGCGTGTATTACTTTGGATTGGAAATGAAAACGCACATGATCACAATTGTTCAGTGTGTTCCATAAGGCGAGGGCTCTTGAATCGCTTTGTGTTTGCGCTCCACCGCGCCAAATCTGTCCGCCGGACATAAAATTGTCATCTATGATGTCTATCTGTAGGCCGGACTCTGCGGCAGCAGCAGCGGCTGCCAGACCCGCTGGGCCGGCACCGATGATGAGTAAGTCTGTGCTTATCTTGATATTCATGCCAGTGCTCCAGTCAAGATTTGCATATCGATACTACACAGTGTTTGACAAGCTAACTGATGAGGCTGGCCATTAATTGTCACACGACATTCCTGACACACACCCATTCCACACACTGGGGCGCGCGCCATACCGGTGACTGACTGACGTGTGCAGAACACTTCACAGATCGCTAGCGCTGCTGCAACGCTGATGCCGGGCTCTACCTGATGTGATTGACCGTTGATGCTGATGCCAATTTTGTCTGTATTGTTTTGGGTAGGTGATTTCATGTTCACTTCGTGTCTTTTAATCGTAGATTAGTGTTGCTGTAAATCTCGTGATGGCCAATAAGATTTAACCTCAATTTTGCTAACTTGTTGACAGATTTGATCTTTTAAAATTTCAGCAGTGGCCATAGAAGTCGTAATGCCCAAGCCCTCGTGCCCGGTCGCCATCCATACATTTTTGCGACTAGGATGAGGGCCTATATACGGCAAGCCGTCAGGCGTTGCCGCACGAAATCCTGTCCAGGCGCGTATGGCTTTCAGATGTTCAAGAGCTGGCACATAGCTAGTCGCTTGCGCTAACATTTTACTGAGAATACCGGTGTCGATTTCTTTGTGTGTAACGTCAAATTGGCGCGATGAACCTATGAACACTTGCCCCGTTGGGCGCGGTTGCAAATTAAAGGCAACCGAGTCTCCATCCGAAGCGTGAGCGCTTTTGATGTAGCCTAATTCCACCAATTGATGTCGGATGAAATTGGGATAGCGATCAGTAATCAAGAGATGACCTTTTTTGTAGCGCAAAGGCAGGTCGTCAATTAATTGTCTTGAGGCGATACCATTGGCGACGATCACATGCGTGGCAAACAGTTGACTGCCATCGGATAAAACAACACCACCCTCTATCAGTTCGCTGACGCTGCCACGATGACGTATGGCATTGCCCGGTCTGGCTGTTAGCGCGATATCGAGTAGAATCTGTGCGCTCTTGGGAGGGTAGACCAAGGCGTCTTGCTTGACTAACAAACCGCCTGCTAATCCTGCGCGTAATTCTGGTTCTAGTTGATGCAATTGCGCTGCGCTGAGTAGTTCGCAGGCGATATCATGGGCTTGCAGGATATTGAGTTTAGCTCGTGCTGCTTCCATTTCTTCTTCATCGGCAGCGACCCAAATCGTTCCGCATTGGCTGTATTCGTGCTTGCTGGATAGACTTACATCATCAGTCACCAGTTCGCGCCACAATGCCAGTGAATAACTGCTCAGTGCTAGTTCTGCCGGATTGTCATCCATCACCACCAGATGTCCCATGCCCGCAGCTGTGGCTCCACCGCCTATAGTGCCGGGTTCGATCAAGCACAGTTTGAGGCCCGCTTGGGCGAGCGCGGCAGCGCAGGCGCAGCCTATGATGCCGCCACCAATGATGATGACGTCGTAGGATTCTTGTTTAGTCATTGCCGGACATCCTTAACGTATGCCATACACGAAGGGGTCGCGCTCATCGAGTAGTAAAGTGGCTTCCGCATTGACGAATGCCGTGCCGCGTAAAGTGGGGTGAATTTTCCCAGTCTCTTGGCTGTGCTGGAAGCTGCCTTCAAACACGCTGCCTATGATGCTTTCCTGACGCCAGATTTCACCTTCTTTGAGTTTGCCATCTGCCGCGAGGCAAGCCAGTTTTGCGCTAGTGCCTGTGCCGCACGGCGAGCGGTCGTAGGCCTTGCCCGGGCAGAGTACAAAATTTTGACTGTCATTTTCGGGGGCTGAGGCAGGCGCGAATAATTCTATGTGATCGATTTCTCCGCCATTGTCGCCCGTAATCCCAGTCGCCTTGAGTGCTTCACGTACGCGCCAGGCAAAACTGCTCAGCGCCTCTATGTTTGCCAGACGCATGTCTTGACCATGCTCCGCGACCAGAAAGAACCAATTGCCGCCCCAAGCCACGTCACCAGTGACTGGCCCATGTCCTTCGACTTCAACTGTGACCGCATGTTTGGCGCGATACGCTGGCACATTGTGTACGGTGACGCTGTGGTCCTCGTGTAGCTCGACTGCCACCGCGCCTACCGGGGTATCAATTTTGTGATTGCCGACATTTAATACACCTTGATAAGCCAAGGTGGCGACCAGACCTATGGTGCCATGCCCACACATGCCGAGGTAGCCGACATTGTTAAAAAAGATGACACCTACTGAACAAGAAGGATCATACGGCTGGCAAAGTAGGGCGCCGACCAGGACATCAGATCCGCGTGGTTCACATACGACCGCGCTACGCAGATGGTCAAATTTTTCTCTAAATATCTCGACGCGTTCCGATAATGGACCATTCCCTAGATCGGGGCCGCCATCCACGATCAAACGGGTAGGTTCGCCACCGGTATGGGAGTCAATAATATGAATTTTCTTGATGGCAGTGTTCATGGCGGATATTCCCCGGATGCTAGGTTGGATGAATGTTGACTAATTAGGCAAGTGTAGCGAACTGAGTCATGGCCGTCTTGCTTATTTATCGTTTATCGAATGCCGAAATCAGCATAGTCATACCCGCTTTCTGATTGAGTAATAAAATGTGCAAATAATTAAGCCCAGTTGCTTTTTTGTGGCGTGTGATTTCATTTTTTAAATGAGGAACTAAATTTCTTTAAAATGCTCTTATTTTTTTATTTCTAATTCGTATTTTGTTCCGATTTCAACTTAACCAGGCTATTCATAATGATAGATTTTAGAAGTGATACCGTCACCCGCCCAACCGCAGCAATGCGTACTGCAATGGCGAATGCTGAGGTGGGCGACGATGTTTATGGTGATGATCCTAGTGTGAATGCACTGGAAGATAAGATGGCTCATCTCACTGGTAAAGAGTCAGCTTTATTGGTGCCTAGTGGCACCCAGAGTAATTTGATTGCGTTGCTCACGCATTGCGGTCGAGGTGATGAATACATCGTCGGACAAAACTATCATACCTATTTGTATGAATCCGGCGGCGCCGCCAGCCTCGGTAGCATCGTACCGCAACCGGTTGCAGTAGAAGCCGATGGCAGCCTGGATTTGAATAAGATTGCAGCCGTGATCAAACCTGATGACGTGCACTACGCGCGTTCTAGCTTATTGAGTTTAGAGAATACCCATTTAGGTAAGGTGTTAAGTAATAGCTATTTACAGTCGGCCATTGCTTTGGCCCGGTCACATCAGATGGCAGCTCATCTGGATGGCGCACGCGTATTCAATGCGGCAGTGGCGCAGCAAATACCAGTGAGTGAAATCACCACGCCATTTGATACGGTATCGGTGTGTTGTTCTAAAGGCCTGGGGGCACCTATCGGTAGTCTTTTGTGTGGGCCGCGTGATTTTATTTTGGCAGCGCGTCGTTGGCGCAAAATGGTAGGCGGCGGTATGCGTCAGGCGGGTATCATTGCGGCCGGAATTGATTACGCATTAGATCATCATGTTGAACGTTTGGCGCAAGATCATGACTTGGCTATGAAGTTACAACAGGCCTTAAGTCAGATGCCTGAACTGAAGGTAGAGCCAGCGCATACCAACATGCTCTACATAGAATTTGCCTCGCAAGAAATTGGTTTGCGGGCAGGTACTTATTTACGAGAGCGCGGCATCTTGATTTCTGCTGGAAAGCGGGTGCGACTGGTGACTCATCTGGATATCAATAATGATGATGCCGAATCCTTTGTGCAGACTTTGAAACAGTTTTTTCACTCAATATGAGGTGAGGGGAATTGGATTGTCAGTGCCTGATGCATTCCTAACCATGGCTTAATTAAGTCTGCATCGGGGCACTGACAGTGAGGCTGTTGTAGATTTAGTGTTGTAAGAATTTAATTGAAGCTACACCACCAAATCCACCTGTTGCATCGTCTTTGCCTGACCATCTTCGGTCAGCCATAGACCAGATGAACGTATTTGTCCATCGCTCTGATTGTGAGAATTTTTAAGTTCGAATGGTGTACTGACATTGCCTAAGTAGAGTGCACCAACATTGGCTTGCTTTAGACTTTGTAATTGGTCTTTGCCACTACCATCCTTAGTCCACACTTGCAGTTTTTTGTAAATGGCATCGTTCTCATCTATCCAGTGATTGCCGTCGCTGTCATAAGCCGCCAACTCTGCGAAGCCATTGCCGGTGCCGGGGCCAAATAATTCTGTGCCATCGTTAATTTTGCCGTCGCCATTTTTGTCGAAGGCCAGAAAACCCGAGCCTTGCACAAAGGAGATGTTTTCTTTTTTACCGTCGGCATTCAGGTCGAAAGAGAATTTTTGTGAGCTGAGTTGCGCACTATTGCCAGTAAAATTAAGCACCAAGGGATCGACTTTTTTGGCATCGCCGAGGCGTATCTGCTCGCTGCTTTCTTCGTGATAGCTGCGTTGCAAGTTAAAGCTGAGATTGAAGTCAATTTTTTTATTATCTGCCGTGGTGATGGTGCCGCTGGCTTGGAAGTTACTTTGTTCGCTCTCAGTGTAGGCGTAATGCCTTTCCACCTCGACGCCCCAGCCAGCACGCCTTGCTGCAGGCTCAGGAGGCGCACTCTTTTCTACTTGATTCTTTGTGTTGGCATTCGCGACTTCAGGCGGACAGCCGCAGGTTTCTCCCGATTTCATATCGCCGGGATTGAAGGTCGTTATTTTGCGTCCGGTGAGTAACTCAACCAGATACTTAATTAGTGCATAGCGCGGATCATTTTCTAGTTCATCTTCTAAGTTTTCTATGGCCTGCGCTTCTTGCGTTTGCGCTGTTTTCGCGGCATCAGAAAGCTGTACATTATCGATCTGTGCAAGCTGAGCCGGAGCACGATTTTGTGGGATGTCATTACGACGGCCTTCAAAGTCAGGACGCTGATCGCCTATCCATACGCGCATTTTTTCTTGCGTTTCGAGGCGCTTGCTGGCGTTGTAATTGCCTTGTAGTTGAATATCTGAAGAGGCGATTTTCATGGCTTTATCCCGTCATAGTGTTTGGTATCGTAGACTTCATCTGCCGCTAGGGATCATTCACGAACAATGCATCTATTCTTCAGACACAGGCGTAGGGAATGTGCTACCTCTAGAGGCAAGCAAGCACGAGGCAGAGCGAAGTGCCATCTGCCATCAACAAACAAGTCTGGGAATTTGCAGAAAAACCGAGGACAGTGCTGCTGGCTGTTAGGCTGGCGGCATTGATTTGTTTGTCACTAGGGGTATCGGAAGTTTCTAAGAAAGCTTGATTTGTTTGTTTAGATAGATTCATCGTAAAAAGCGTCATTGACTGCTGATTTTTGATCTGTAGTGTTTGAAAAATAGAATTGATGAAGTGACTTCAATTTTGATGCGGGAAGTGGCGCAGGTGGGAGCTATGCCATCGCTCGCGAATCTAGCTTGTAAATCTGGTTTTTGAGTACGGAATAAGAAAAGCACTTGACACTAGACGACTGGTCTAATATTATTCGCCCATGCCTACTTCTCATCCTGCCACAGCTGTCCATCAAGATACCCGCGAGCGCATTTTGCTTACAGGGGAAAGTCTGATCTTGGGTAAAGGTTTTTCAGCTCTAGGTCTGAGTGAGATTTTGGGCGCGGCAGCGGTGCCGAAGGGCTCGTTCTATCATTATTTCCAATCAAAGGAAGGTTTTGGTGTGGCGATGCTAGAGCGATATTTTGCCGATTATCAGCTGCGCCTGCGCCGTGCGCTGCAGGAAGACGAACGCCCGGCATGCGAGCGTCTGATCGCTTATTTTGGTGGTTGGCTAGAGCAGGCGCGTTTATCGGCTTGTAATAAATTGTGCCTTGCAGTGAAGTTGGCGGCGGAAGTATCTGATCTGTCCGAGCCTATGCGTCAAGCTTTGACGGTGGGCATGCAAAGTATTACGACAGTGATTGCAGAGGTACTACGTGAGGCGCAAGCAGAAGGGCAACTGCAAGAACACGATGCACTTGAACTGGCCGAATTTATTTATGCAACTTGGGTCGGTGCTTCTTTATTGAGTAAGGTGCATTTGGAAATACGGCCTATGGAGTTGGCGATGCAACAAACAAAAATTTTATTACGTGTTTAAGTTCGCCGCGCCAAGGAATAGAACTAAGACGCCAATGACCGCAAAATGCAGAGACAACATAGTGCGGAAGAAGCAGAATTTGTCGTGTGATTTAAGTAGTAATAAATAGGAAATGCTGAATAAGTAGCAATAAATAAGTAGTAATGAATTAGTAGTAACAAATAATCAGTAATAACGAAGGTGGGCAGAAGCCCATTTTTTTGAAATCAAAACTAGACGACCGGTCTAATTCATTCGGATTTAATCTGGTTACTTGCTTTAATTAAAGGAAAAATGCGATGTTGAAAAAATTATTATCCCCAGTCAAAGTCGGCTCTGTCGAGCTGAATAATCGCGTCATGATGGCGCCTTTGACGCGCTCACGTGCAGCACAACCAGGTGATGTCCCTCATGCTTTGAACGTGGAATATTATGCGCAAAGAGCGACGGCTGGTTTGATCGTGACCGAGGCTAGTCAAATTTCCCGTCAAGGTCAGGGTTATGCTTGGACGCCAGGTATTTATACCGATGCGCAAGAAGCAGGTTGGAAATCGGTTGTGGACGCCGTTCATGCTAAACAAGGACGTATCGCTTTGCAGCTCTGGCATGTGGGACGCATCTCCAATACGCTCTTGCAAGAAAATGGCGCAGCGCCAGTATCGGCTTCCGCCATTACGGCAGAAAATAGCCAGTCCTTTGTGATTTTGGAAGATGGAACACCAACGAATGCACCAACTTCGCAGCCACGTGCTTTGGAATTAGCCGAGATTCCTGGTGTGGTCGCACAGTATCGTCAGGCGGCCTTGCGTGCAAAACGTGCAGGTTTTGATTTTGTGGAAGTCCATGGTGCGAACGGTTATTTGTTGCAGCAATTCTTATCAACCAACAGTAATCAACGCGAGGATGCTTATGGTGGTAGCCTGGAAAATCGCGCGCGCCTGATGTTAGAAGCGGTAGATGCTGCGATTGCAGAAATGGGTGCCGATCGTGTTGGCGTTCGTTTATCACCGAATTTCGTAGCCCACGGCATTGCAGATACCGAAGCGGAAGCAAGTGCACTGTATTTGGCCAAAGAATTCAGCAAACGTGGTATCGCCTATTTACATATTGCGGAGCCGGATTGGGTAGGTGGTGCAGAATTAAGCCCTGAATTCCGTCTAGCATTGCGTGCCGCATTTACTGGTACTTTAATTTGCTGCGGTGGCTATACAGCGGAAGAAGCAGATGCGCTGATCTGCAGTGGCTTGGCCGATGCGGTCGCATTTGGTCGTCCCTATATCGCTAATGCAGATTTAGTGGAACGCTTTGCTACCGGCGCTGAATTGAATACGCCCGACCGTGCGACTTTCTATGGTGGTGCTGAAAAGGGTTATACCGATTACCCAACTTTGTTGAAACAAGCGGCTTAGTCAGGCCCGATTTACTTTGCTAGTTTAGCGTTCAATTTGCGCCGCCACATTTGCTAGTGAATTGTGGCGGCGCTTTCATATTCTAAAATATGCCTGCGGTACGACTTATTTGTTCAAATTCTTTTTCAAGTGCTTTGCCTTGATCAGGTAAACTTCAGTGCTTGTTTCAATGAATTAGAAATAGGACTGACGCAGAACAGTCGTTGGCCTCATTGCCCTCGGCACCTCGCCTAGCCAGTACAATCTCGCCTAAGTCCTTAGAAGGTTACTTATATGTTAAAAATTTTAGGTAAGTCCAGCTCTATTAATGTCCGCAAAGTACTTTGGACTTGTGCCGAAATTGAACTGCCATTTGAATTGAGTGAATATGGCTCCGGCGCGCCGCATGCGGTCAATACGCCGGAATTTCTTGCCTTGAATCCCAATGGTATGGTGCCTGTGATTCAAGATGAAGGCGTGACTTTATGGGAATCCAATACAATTTGTCGTTATCTGGCGACGCGTCATCAACGTGTTGACCTGCTACCGCAAGAAGCGATGCCACGCGCGCAAGTGGAAAAATGGATGGATTGGCAGGCTACAGAATTGAACAATGCCTGGCGTTACGCCTTTATGGCGACTGTCAGGCAGAGCGCCGCACATAAAGATCCTGATGCGATTGCACTTAGTGTCCGCGAGTGGAACCGGCATATGGCGATGATGGATCAACAATTGCAACAAACTCAGGCCTTTGTGAATGGCGAACAGTTTTCCTTAGCCGATATTGTTTTGGGATTATCCTTGAATCGCTGGCGTTCGGCACCGATTGCGCATGCATATTTGCCTGCTTTGGACGCTTATTTTGAACGCCTTGCACTACGTCCAGGATTCTTAAAATACGGCGCGAATGGCATAGCGTAGTTTGCGCTTAGTCCAACTCTTGGCGGAACGGTCGCGCTGCAAGCGAGAGACCGGTACTGAATAATTTACTTCTTAATCTTAAAAAATTATTACTATGACTTTTGCTACCTGGTTTTCCTTTTTCTGCGCTGCGTGTTTGATCGCTATTTCGCCAGGTTCTGGTGCGATTTTGTCTATGTCGCATGGACTCAATTATGGCGTCAAGCGCGCTAGTGTCACGATACTGGGCTTGCAGTTTGGTTTGTTGCTGGTGTTGATCGTTGCTGGCGCTGGTGTCGGCTCTTTATTGCTGGCATCTGAAACTGCATTTAGCCTGGTGAAAGTATTGGGCGCTTTGTACTTGATTTATTTGGGTGTCACGCAGTTCTTTAGTAAGCCGCAAACCAGCCTGGTAGTGCAAAGCGGCGACCTGGAAGCTGCTGCACATATCCCCAGTTTTCGTCGTCGCGTACTGACAGGATTTTTGACCAATGCCAGTAATCCTAAAGGGATCGTATTTATGGTGGCGGTCTTGCCCAACTTTATTAATAGTCAAGCTGCTTTGTTACCGCAACTAAGCATCTTAGCAATAACGATGGTCGTCATTGACGCCAGCGTGATGCATAGTTACGCGCTATTAGCCTCTTCTTTGCAAAACTTAATGCGTGATGTGAAGGCTCAGCGTATCCAAAATCGCGTATTTGGTGCGGTATTGGTGTTGGTCGGTGCGAGTTTGTTTTTTGTGAAACGCGATACCAACGTGATGCCAGCATGAAGCCAGAGACATTCAACTTATGAATTCTTCTGTCGTACTATTTCCACTACTACCGATAGTTGCAATATCGCACCTAAGGAAAACAGAAAATCTGGGATAATGGATATTCATTGTTTCTTATGATTATCAAATTGCATGCGTTTTGAGACGACTCCCGAAGAACCCGAAGAAATGAGCGATGCCGCTTTGGCAAATCGTCGTTTAATTGGCGGTATTTTGGTCTCATTGCTATTGCATGCCATCATATTGTCTTTGCAATTTGGTATTCCCGGTCTGGATTTGCCCAGCCTGGAAGCGCCGTGGAAAGAACGCCGCACGGCAGTTGAGCCGCTACAAGTAGAGATTCTCAGCCCAGCACCGCAAGCTCTGCCGGTTAAACCTACGCCATCCGTCACCACGCCAGAATTATTTAAATTACCAACACCGATACTTCCATCGCCTATACCGAAAGCCAGTGTGCCGCCCAACAGCGGTATTCAAATGGTCGCGCCTTTGGCTAAAGTTGAGCCGGTGGTGGTAAAAAAAGTCACAAAGCCATTAAAGTCCCAAGCACAAACGAGTACGCCACCACAGCCTGTGGTGAAACGGGTATTGCCACCTGCCGAATCTCCAACGCGTATCATCGCGCAAGATCAAGTCAAGAATGACGATTTTGTCGTGCCTTTGACCAGTGAAGAGGAATTGCAACGTCGTGCGGATGATAAGAGAGAAAACAAACAGAAATCGGAAGCGATTCCCGAGGATGCTATCATCGATAAAAACGCTGATCCTGAACTGATCGCCGAACAGAAACGTCAAGATGAATTGAAGAAATTAGAACAAGAAAAATTGCTGATTGAACAAAAGCGTGAAGCCGATATTAAGCAGAAAAAATTAGCGCAAGAGACAAAAGAAAAATTGCGTCTACAAGAAGAGCAGCAAGCACAGCAGAAGGCAATTCAAGAAAAAATCGCGCAGGAGAAATTAGCACAGGAGACCCTGCAACGTGAGCGCGAACGTGCTATCGAAGACATGGTACGTGAAACTAAGCGTCAAGAATTGTTAACGCAAGAAACCTTAAAGCAAGAAGAGCAAAGACGACAAGCCGAACAAAAACGTTTGCGTCAATTGGCGCAGGAACAAGAGCAGCAAAAACAAGAAGCCTTAGCGCAGCTGCAGTTACGTCAGAAGCAGCAAGAAGAACAAGCCGAAAGAAAGCGCGCTTTAGAAATCGCCGAGCGTAAGAAAGCCGAGGAGTTAGAGGCGCAAAAACTGGCCGCGCAACTTGAACAAAAACTTCAGGAACAGCGTCTTGCAGAACAGAAGGCTCTGGAACAAAAACTGGCAGAACAGCGTGCCACTGAACAAAAGATCGCCCAGCAAAAATTAGCGGACCAAAAATTAGCAGAACAGAAGTTAGCTGAACAAAAAGCAAGCGAGCAGAAACAGGCGGAGCAAAAGGCGATAGCCGATGCGAACGCGCGTGCTAATGCAGAGCGTGAGGCCGCTGCTGCCAATGCGGCAGCCAACGCTGCACGTTTGGCGACGGCCAAAGGCAGTAGCGATAGCACAGGGCAGGGCAAAGGCGGGGCAAATAATGCCACAGGCAATACGAATTTGGCGCCTGGCTTAAGTAAGGGCGACCTCGCCAGTCGTTTGCGTGAGCAAGCACGTAGTGGTGATGTATTTAAATCGGCGCCAGCAACGCCTTCAAACGGTAAATTACCGGACGATAGCCGTTCACGTCGCCGCAGCTTCCTTGGCGCCTACGATAAAGAAGTGCCTCTGCGCATGTACGTCGATAGTCTCAAGCAAAAGATGGAACGTAACGGCAATTTGATTTATGAAAAACGTTCACTCAGTGATATTGAACATAATGTTTTGATCAACATGGTGATACGCAGTGATGGCACGATAGAAGAGGTGACCATTATGCGTACCAGCGGTAATCGTGCTATCGATGAGAAAGCCCGTAACATCATCATGGCAAATGCCCCGTTTTCTGTTTTCCCCCCAACGCTGGCGGCGAAGTATGATGTGATAGAAATTCAACGAGTGTGGAGTTTTGGCGATCGTCTGCGTATTCTGGAAGATCTCCCTCCTTCATTTTGATCTTGAGCTAGTCTCAAGCGTATCCAAAGCTAAGCGAGAAAATATGCGTATTTTGATGACGGGAGGCACGGGCTTAATTGGTCGCCGCCTTTGTGCCGCTTTAACTGCGCGCGGTGATCAGGCCACCGTACTGAGCCGTCGTCCACAACAGGTCGCCGCTTTGTGTGGTGCCTCAGTAAGATCGATGCAGAGCTTAGAAGAATACACCCAGGACACCGAATTTGACGCAGTGATTAATCTGGCGGGTGAGCCTATCGTCGATGCCCGATGGACAGCGCAACGCAAACAAATTTTGCTCGATAGTCGGGTCGCCTTAACCACTACTTTGGTACAAAAAATCAAACAGGCAAAACATCGACCTCAAGTCTTACTGAGCGGTTCTGCGATTGGTTTTTACGGTATGCATGAAGACCTAAGCCTGACAGAGGATGACGCTTCAGGTCATGATTTTTCTGCGCAATTATGTGCCGCTTGGGAGCAGGCTGCATTGGAGGCACAAGACGCAGGCGTACGTGTGGTATTGCTACGTACTGGTTTGGTCATGGATGAAGCGGGCGGACTGTTAAAAAAAATGCTGTTGCCATTTCGTATGGCGATGGGCAGTCGATTGGGCGATGGCAGACAATGGATGAGCTGGATACATAGGCAAGATTATCTGCGCGCAGTCTTAAGCTTGTTAGACGATCATAGCGCGAGAGGTGCATTTAATTTAACGGCGCCTCATCCTGTAACGAATGCGCAGTTTACTCAGGCTTTGGCGAATTCGGTGCATAGACCAGCGGTCTTTTTTGCACCAGCGACCATTTTAAAACTGGCTCTCGGCGAGCGTTCTGACTTACTTTTATCGGGTCAAAAAGTCGTACCGCACGCTTTGTCTGAACGTGGTTTTAAGTTTGAGTTTGCTGACTTGCCCGGCGCTTTGCGAAACTTGCTCAAGTAGTGATGGGTGCTTGATGGAGCGAGCTAAACGACAAATTTGTCCGCAATGTCTGCGTGCTAGTCGGGCTTGCATCTGCGCTTGTATACATCAGGTACAACATCAAACCGAAGTACTTATATTGCAGCATCCTGCTGAGACCAGTCACATCAAAGGCAGTGCTCGTCTGCTGCATCTGTGTCTGCCGAATAGCACAATCATGATTGCTGAGGTGTTTGATGAAACGATTCTTAGACAAGCCTTGGAGCGGGACGCCAAACAAAGTGTCTTGTTGTATCCAGACACCAGTGGTTTGCCCACTGCATCGGAGTTTGTGAAACAAGAATGCGGTACCGTACGCCTGGTCGTAATCGATGCAAGCTGGCGTCACAGTCGTCAAATGCTTTTAAAGAATCCCTCACTTCAAAGCCTGCCGCGTTATGCATTGCGTGAGGTGCCAGCCTCACGCTATCAAATCCGTCATGCGCATGCGGATCATCAGTTATCCACATTAGAAGCCTGCACTTATGCCTTGATGCAGTTGGAAAGCGATGCGTCAAAATTTGAAGCCTTGTTGCATTCTTTCGATGCATTTAACCAGATGCAGATTAAGTTTGGCGTGAATAATTTACTGCGCGATCAACTTAGAAAAACTAGTGCAAACTAGTGAGGTCGATACGTGACAATTAACTCCCTACATCATCACATTAATCATCGCGTTTCCTATCCCTATCAAAGCCGAGCCAGCTAGTAATCCTGCTGCAACTGCTTGCATGCCATCGACCCACACTTTGTAGCCGTGACTATCTTTTGGACTGTGCTTATGTTTTTTGTCCATTAACCAAAATACAAACGCGCCTATCCACATGGCGAGCACCGCTTCCGGTGGTAGTACCACGCCTAAGCCAATAGAGATGGCAGAAATAGGGAATTTTCCTTTGCTGATGATGGTGGCGAATTCGAAGATGATGGCAGCGATGGCGGCGATCACGATGGAGATAATCGCGCTTTGTGAAAGATTATTGAAGCCATGTCCTATGAGTTCCGCCACGCCTTTCCATTGCATCGCTGCGGGAAAAGCAAATTGATCTGTCACTATGTTGGCAGCTTGACGAATGCCATTGGCGTCCGGTGGTAAGAACAATAAAAAGTAAACTGGAATACAAGCGAGCGTGCCAGAAAAGATCCCTATTAAATGTCCCAGCACCTGATGCCGTGGCTTGGCGCCCAGCATATAGCCTGGCTTAATATCGGATAACAGACTAGCAGCGCTAGAGGCGACTTCAGCCGACATCCCAGCGGGAATCAGATTGGTGGCAGGATTGCTACGATCTAAGGCGCCCATAGAGAATTGAGTGATCTTAGATAAACCACTGGTCGGTATCCAAGAAGTTAAGGCCATAGAATTGATGCAAATCACCGTCAGCAAATACACTAAGGCTAAGGATATAAAAGCAAACAACCAAGGCACACCAAAGAAAGTATGCGTGGCCCA
Organism: Undibacterium sp. GW821-FHT11H02; assembly: GCF_058808015.1. Taxonomy (NCBI): domain Bacteria; kingdom Pseudomonadati; phylum Pseudomonadota; class Betaproteobacteria; order Burkholderiales; family Oxalobacteraceae; genus Undibacterium; species Undibacterium sp. GW821-FHT11H02. Next base: position 163,892 of record NZ_JBXARG010000011.1, read on the forward strand.
GACGCCCAATAAACTAAAGACAGGCACACCGATATAGGAAATCCACAAAGGCACTTCGATATGCGCGAGTACATCTTGGGTTTGCCCTGCATCAGCGTCTTTTTTGAAAAGGCGCGATAGTCCTCTGAAGATTTCTGGCTTGGCGAACAAGCTGATCAAGGATGCCACCACCATGATCACGATACCCCACCATAATGACCACTGATTTACGATTTCTATGCGTGACAGCGGCACTAATTTACCGTCGAGTCCCATGCGTGGAGCAATGTCACCAAGACTAATCATAATGGGGCCTAAGATGGCAAAATTAAGCACTGTGCCGATCAGACAACTGGTCGCAACTCGTATCCCCATCAAGGCACCCACACCCAGCATGGCGGCGTCGAGCGTAAAGCGTAAGCCCAAAGTACGGAAATCGATACCCAAGATCTTGGGTATCCATAAATCATATTTCACTGCCGCCAGGTAGTAATAAGTATCCAGTCGTTCCTTCAAATACCAAGGTTCGCTCAAGCCTGCCCATTGATCCAGCCGCAAGAGTTTAAATTGCAGCAGCTTCATCCAGCCATCGCTTAAAATAATTTGTAAAGCCGCAGTCCAGAGGCCGACTTTGGCTAGTAATTTCGCTTTAAAAATGCCGCTGCCAGCATCGCCGTTATACAAAGTATCGAGCACCACGCCGCAGGCATTGCCTTCGGGGAAGGGGAGTTGATCTTCGTTGATAAAACGACGTTTAAGCGGGAAGGCGAGTAACACGCCAAGGATAGCGATGATGACCATCCAAATCAGCATTTGCCACCAACTAGGAATGATCTTAGTGATCATCATGTAAGCGGGTAAGCAGGCCACTAGTGGCATGGTCATATAACCAGCCGAAGTGGCGATGGATTGTGTACAGTTGTTTTCTAAGATCGTGAAATCTTTGGCAAAGCCCGCGCTCTCTAGTGCTTTAAAAATGCCAAACGCCAAGATGACAGAAATTAAATTGACACCAATCGAAATGCCAGTCTTGGCGCCTATATACATCGCTGTGGCGGATAAGATGCCTCCCAGCAGAAAACCTGATAAGCCTGAACGCCAGCTCAATTGCGCCATATCGCCGCGATACACCTTCTCTAACCACCATTGATCTTTTTGATGGCGCGTCCAGGTTTGAACCTGTGCCTCATTGAGCTGTTGTATAGCCAAGATAATCTCCAGATTTTTTATTGTTCAGGAAGTATCTAGGGCAGTTGTAGTGTTGTCAAGACGAGTGGGGTATTATGCAGCCTGTTCCTAAGTATAAAAAAATATTGCCACAAATGATAAAAGCAAGGTCAGTAAGTTCTTTTCGCTCGACGCGATTGATTCTTGGATGCTTGATCGTATTGTGTCATTGCATGATCATCGTCTTTTTGAGTCGTACAAACCTGCGGGCGAATGTTAAATTTTCAAATTCTGTAATGACTGTCGTGCCGATCTATCGTTCAGGCCCAGCTGATCCGGTGCCAAGTGCCAAGCCTACTGCGAACAAGAATTGGCCCAAACTGCGAGCGATAAAAAACTCAATTGATACGCCCATCCAGACGATTGATACAAATGTTAGCGAACACATGTCTGTGGAAAACGGAAGTAGAAACGAATCAGCAAGCAGTTCATTGAGTGGCGTTGATTCAGCTAAGGATTTGACGACCTTAGGTAGCATCGCGAACCGCTACCGATTGCAGGTACCAAAGTCCGCAGTAGAAGAAACACTGACACCTGCGCAGCAAGCAGCACAAGACGTGCGTTCGAATTCTGCCAAATTAACTAAAAACGAGAAATTTGCAGTAGCAATGGGCACGCTTGATTGTATCTTTCAGGCTCGTCTCCCAGATGGCAAAGTTGTACGCGAACCAGGCAAATGGGTCGAGGTGGCAGCACGCTCAAACCTTACTTCTTTAGTTTTAGCTAAATCACGCTATTGTGTCAGATTGCATCAGGCAGAAGATGCAAACGGGAATGATTTGACTGCGATTAGTTCGGGTATTAAAGGGAAGTTGTAGATATCGTTTAATGGGGTTGCTGCATCAATATTGCTGGATAAATGTTACTGAATAAAAGCATGCATCGAAATACAAATAAGAACCTGATTAGTTAGCAATCCCTGATTGGCTCTACTCTGTCGTTCCCGCGTAGGCGAGAACCTAGCGTCGTAGTCACGTTTAAGGGCAAAGTCACTAGATTACGGCCTTTACGCACTGCTGTCCGGAATAATATTGGAAATATTCGGGAAACGCTGATGGTGCTTGAGTTGTACGATGACGCTGTTTGAATGGACTCGAAAAAGAAGAATAGGTGGTTGGCGTAAATATTCCCTCTCCCGCTCGCGGGAGAGGGCTAGGGTGAGGGTAGTTCAGCGACAGCAAAGTGTTTGAATGGGAAAAATAGGACAAAATTTTAAATATTTGTGCGTCGAAAAATGTCATCCGAATCTGCGCCCCCTCATCCCCGCCCCTTCTCCCGCTTGCGGGAGAAGGGTGTTGCTAGCTAAATTTGTCAAGAATGTTATTTCGGACAACTGTGTCCCTTCGCGGGAATGACGCACTATCGAATTTAAACTTTCTTAGCTTTGCATCTACCAAAAACAAAAAGATCCTCGTTACCGAAATAACGAGGATCTTTTTTGAAGCAGAGAACTTAGAACGCTAGGCTCTGGTTCGGCTACCGCATTTACATCATGCCGCCCATACCACCCATGCCGCCCATGCCACCCATATCATGGCCGCCAGCAGCTGGTTTGTCTTCTGGTAATTCTGCAACCAATGCATCAGTTGTCAAAATCAAACCAGCAACAGATGCTGCGTTTTGCAATGCAGAGCGTGTCACTTTAGCTGGATCGAGAATACCCATTTCGATCATATCGCCATAAGTGTCGTTTGCTGCATTGAAGCCGTAGTTGCCAGTGCCGTTCACAACCGCATTGATCACTACACTTGCTTCGCCACCCGCATTGGCAACGATTTCACGCAATGGTGCTTCGATCGCTTTCAAGACTAATTTGATACCTGCGTCTTGATCTGGATTGTCGCCTTTGATCACGCCGGCTGCTGCACGTGCGCGTAGCAATGCAACGCCACCGCCAGGCACAACGCCTTCTTCAACCGCTGCACGTGTTGCGTGCAATGCGTCTTCAACGCGTGCTTTTTTCTCTTTCATTTCAACTTCAGTCGCTGCACCAACTTTGATCACTGCAACACCGCCAGCCAACTTGGCAACGCGTTCTTGCAATTTTTCTTTATCGTAGTCAGATGTCGCTTCTTCGATTTGTGCGCGGATTTGTTTAACGCGGCTTTCGATACCAACAGCAGGACCTGCACCATCGATGATGATCGTGTTTTCTTTGCTGATTTCGATACGCTTCGCTTGACCTAATTGATCCAAAGTCGCTTTTTCCAAAGTCAAACCAACTTCTTCTGCAATCACTTGGCCGCCAGTCAAAATCGCGATATCTTCCAACATCGCTTTACGACGATCACCAAAACCTGGCGCTTTAACAGCAGCAGTTTTCAAGATGCCACGGATATTGTTCACCACCAAAGTTGCCAATGCTTCGCCATCAACGTCTTCTGCGATGATCAACAATGGACGACCAGATTTTGCAACTTGTTCCAATACCGGCAGCAAATCACGGATGTTAGAAACTTTTTTGTCGTACAACAAAACAAATGGGTTATCCAAAATCACAGCTTGTTTTTCTGGATTGTTGATGAAGTAGGGTGACAAATAGCCACGGTCAAATTGCATACCTTCGACGATATCCAATTCGTTTTCTAAAGATTTACCATCTTCAACAGTGATCACGCCTTCTTTGCCGACTTTGTCCATTGCTTTAGCAATGATGTCGCCGATGTTTTGATCGGAGTTTGCAGAGATAGAGCCAACTTGAGCGATTTCTTTGTTTGTTGTTGTTGGGCGAGCGATGTTTTTTACTTCAGCTACCAAAGCTACAACTGCCTTGTCGATACCGCGTTTCAAATCCGTTGGATTGAAACCAGCAGCAACATATTTAAAGCCTTCGCGAACGATTGCTTGTGCCAATACTGTCGCTGTTGTTGTACCGTCACCCGCGTTGTCAGAAGTGCGGGAAGCCACTTCTTTAACCAACTGTGCGCCCATGTTTTCGAGCTTGTCTTTGAGTTCGATTTCTTTAGCGACTGACACACCGTCTTTAGTCACTGTAGGCGCGCCATAAGAGCGTTCCAAAACGACGTTACGACCTTTAGGGCCCAAAGTTACTTTAACTGCGTTGGCCAAAACGTTAACACCGTTAACGATTTTTGCACGTGCGTCATCGCCAAATACAACTTGCTTAGCTGCCATAATAAAATTCTCCGAAAATAGGATATTTGAATTGAAAATAGTGCTTAGCCCAGACCAATATTGCCAGAATCAGAAAACCTCTCAACACAGAGACACAGAGATTTGGAGTGAGCACAGAGAAAGTCAAAGATTTTCTCCTGATGTTCTCTTGATCTCCGTGTCTCTGTGTTGAGAGGTTTTAGTCTGAACTTATAGTGAGTTGAGCGCTATTTCTCTGTATGTAAATTACTTTTGAACAATCGCGAAAACGTCTTCTTCACGCATAACCAAGACTTCATTGCCGTCAACTTTGACAGCTTGACCAGAATATTTACCGAACAAAACGCGGTCGCCAACTTTCACTTCTAAAGCGCGCACTGTGCCGTTTTCTAATACCTTGCCGTTACCGACAGCCAGTACTTCACCTTGATCTGGTTTCTCTGCTGCTGCGTCAGGCAAAACGATACCGGATGCTGTTTTTGTTTCTTGATCCAAACGTTTAACGATAATGCGATCGTGCAGGGGACGAAGATTCATACTAACTCCTAAAAAAATTACAAAAGTAAAATTACCAAAGTAAATAAAATTGCAAAATAAATGACTTAAACCAACTCAGCTTTGCTCGACTAAGTACGTCCAGCGCACTAAATATGAGCAGAGCAAGTCTTTTCAAGTCTCATTTCGCTAGAAAGATCTTGCTAGAGGAAACTACCAACAAGCTTACTAAGAACATTGTTAGCACTCTCTCTCGCTGAGTGCTAATTATATGGGCGGGGTGGGGCTTTTTCAAGGAAGAAAGTTGAAAATAGCGGTTTTATTTTAAAAATCAGAGGGTTAGCGTTCAATGAGCGGATGTTTTGTAGGTTTGTCAGGCAAACTCATATAATCATTGTACTTTTGAAATGATGGGGGAATCGGGTTCTAGACTGTCTAATGGGCTGCGAACGCCTCCTGCAATCTTCAATACATGCGTATAAATCATGGTGGTACTGACGTCATTGTGGCCGAGCAAATCCTGAACGGTACGGATGTCGCAACCGCTTTGTAGTAGGTGGGTTGCGAAACTATGCCTTAAGGTGTGGGGCGTGGAAGGCTTGAAACAAGCGTTTTTCTTTAAGGCGACTTGAAACGCGCGACGGAAAGTTTGTGGATAAATGTGGTGCCTTCGTACGATACGAGAGCGAGGGTCAGTCGAGACTGTTTGCTGTGGGAAGACCCAAAACCATGCCCAACTTTGATCTGCGCGAGGATATTTCTTTGCAAGTGCAAATGGCATTTCAACACCTGGCAGCGCATTTCGACGATCTATTTCCCATATGGGATGACAACGCGCCAAATGTTCTTTTAAGGCTGGTACCAGGCTTTGTGGCAGCATGACCACCCGGTCTTTCGCTCCTTTACCATCACGAATCAAAATGGCACCATGATCAAATTCGATATCTTTTACCCTTAAGCGGGCGGCTTCCATGATACGCATGCCTGTCCCATACAAGAGTTTGGCAAACAAGCCAAAAGTAGGATTGGCGGCGTTGAGCACTTGAATTGCTTGCTGCACTTCAAGCTTTGTGAGGACGACAGGCAAATGTCTTTTTTCTTTAGGACGACCAATTTCGTTAAGCCAAGGTAGCTCGATTTTGAGGACCTTTTTATATAAGTAGAGGAGAGCACTCAACGCTTGACGGTGTGTAGAAGGAGAAATATGGCGTTCGGCGACGAGCATGGATAAAAATGCCTCCACTTCTGGCGCACCCATGTCTTTCGGATGCCTAAGACCAGACCAGCGAATAAAAAAACGAATCCAATATACGTAGGTTTTTTCAGTTGCAAGACTGTAATGTTTGTAGCGTATGCTCTCGCGAACTTGATCTAACAAACGAGGTTGTTTCACTTCCATCTAGGTTCTCCTGTTATACTGTATATTTATACAGTATAACAAAAAAGAAGTAATAAACATAAGCCTTTTGAGTAAGTTGGAACAGCGTTGCTTAATTTATACGTTTGTGTTAACTTCGGTTTCTTTCACTTTAAAACAAGTTATGCAAAACCGAGAAGTTCAAAACATGAAAACCAAGATTGATTGGTTTCTGGTTTGGTGAGTATTCTGTTTCGTGGGTTGTTCTTTTGGGAGGTAATTTCAGTGAGTGGTTTTAAAGGCAGGTAAAATTGGTGGTAATTTCAATTTGTCTGTTTCAAATAGTGGTCGGTTATTTTTGGTTTCAAAAAACGCCAAGCTTTTATTGGTTTCAAAAATCAGTAGCGGGCATTGTGCAAACCGGGCAGTAATGTTTTGCTGGTTCGGTGCCAAAAAGGTCAAAACAAAGGTGCAGGGCCAAATACAAAGGCTCGCATAACGAGTAAGGTTAGATCGTGACGCGAAGCGGCCACGATCTGAACCGTTTGTTGGACGAGCCCGATTTATTTGCGT
>NZ_JBXARG010000012.1:0-80551 GCF_058808015.1 Undibacterium sp. GW821-FHT11H02
GACCGATGGCTACATTTCTGAAACAGCACCCACCGCTAACCAATTGAATTTATTCGATTTTTAACCGGACACTAGTGAGCAAGAACATATGTTCACATGCGTAGCACCAAGCTTGAAGATCGCGAGGTTCAGAGCTGCTCTCGACAAAACCAAGTGGCGCTCCATTGTTATTAACCAAATGACAGCACACAGTAGCGCCAAATCCTTTCCCGTGCTTCTCACAATCCATGCCCAATTCGTCGCTTTTCATACGTGAAGACACCTAGTTTGATTTATTGTGGAACGAGCCGAAGTTAACATATAAGTATAAAGATAACAATGATATTTCGAATAGTGGGTAAGCCTTATTAAACTTATGTTTATGGTTTCAATAGTGTATTGGTATTGTCCATGGCCGAAGGCGAACATCATCCCTCCAATCCCACAAAACAACAAAACTTCACGTTTTTTGCTTTACTTTTCAAAGCGCTTTGAATTAAACTAAAAACCAATCCAAAGCGCTTTGAATGAATCAATTAAAAAGTAATAAAAAGTCATTCAATACGCGCTTTTTAAATTTTCTGAATATGAGTAAGCCTATGAAACCAGCCTGCATTTTTGACCTCGATGGTGTGATTGTGGATACCGCGAAGTACCACTATCTGGCTTGGAAGCGCTTGGCGAATAGTTTGGGTTTCGATTTTACTGAGCATGACAATGAGCAGCTTAAAGGCGTCAGTCGGATTGAGTCTTTGAAGTTGATTTTGCGTTTGGGTGGCAAGCAACTTGATGATGCGGAATTTGATGCGGCCTTGGTGCGTAAGAACGGCTGGTATTTGGAATATATAAATCAAATCGGACCGGAAGAAATTTTGCCGGGTGCGGCAGCATTTTTGAGTTCAGTGCGCGCGCACGGCATCAAAGTAGCGTTGGGGTCGGCGAGTAAAAATGCGGTTTTGATTTTGCAGCGCATACAGTTGCTCGATCAATTCGATGCGATTGTCGATGGCAATAAAGTCAGTAAAGCCAAACCCGACCCTGAAGTCTTTTTGAAGGCGGCGGAAGAATTGGATGTACCTGTTAGCTCGTGCATCGTATTTGAAGATGCGGTGGCGGGTGTGCAGGCGGCGCGCAATGCGGGCATGAAGGTGGTGGGTATCGGTAGTGCAGCGGTGCTCGATCAGGCGCATTTTGTGTTGCCCAATTTCGCGGGTCTGGGCATTGAAGATGTGCTGGCGCGCTTTGCCTGATTAAAGAAAATATTGAATAAAACAAATTAAAGACGGACGAAACAGCAATGAGAGACTACATCAAAAAAGACCCGTGGAATATTATCGAAGAAGGCTTTGATCCTGCTTTGAATCGTATCTCGGAAAGTATTTTTTCCATCGGCAATGGCAAGATGGGCCAGCGTGCCAATTTTGAAGAAAAATACAGCGGCAGCAGTCTGCGCGGTAGCTATGTGGCTGGCGTTTACTACCCAGATAAAACGCGCGTGGGTTGGTGGAAAAATGGTTATCCCGAATATTTCGCTAAGGTACTCAATGCGACCAACTGGATAGGCATTAATGTCAACGTCGACGGCGAAGAACTCGATTTGGCAACGGCGAGCGTAGCGAATTTTAAGCGTGTGTTGAACATGCAAGAAGGCATTTTGCAACGCAGCTTTGTGGCGACCTTAGCTTCCGGTAAGCAAATTGAAGTACAGTCCACACGCTTTACCAGCATCGTCGATACCGACAATGCGGTGATTCGCTATTCTGTGAAGGCGTTGAACTTCAGCGGTAAGCTCACCTTCACACCTTTGCTTGATTTGAATGTGGTGAATCAAGACTCCAATTACGATGAACAATTTTGGGTAGAAATTTCGCGCACTTCGGAAGTCGGCAGCGCGGCGATTACGGGTGAAACGAAGAAGACGGCTTTCCACGTGGCGACAGCCTTTGCTCTGTCATTGGAAGTCGATGGCGCCCCACAGGCTTTGCAAGCAGAACCCGCGTCGAAAGAAAAATGGGTCGCGAATGTCGTGCATGTTGATATCGCGCAAGGACAATCTGTTAGCTTGATTAAGTACCTTGCGGTGGTTTCTTCGCTCTATGCTGAGAAGGCGACGATACAGGCGACCGCGCAAGCAAGTGCTGCTGCGGCGCAAACGAAGGGCTTTGAAAACATGCTGAGCGAGCAGCGCGCAGCATGGGCGAAAAAGTGGGCGGAATGCGATATCACGATTGATGGCGATGTCGCGGCACAGCAAGCAATCCGCTTCAATATTCTGCAGATGAATCAAACCTATACGGGTGAAGATGAACGTTTGAACATCGGTCCTAAAGGTTTCACTGGTGAGAAATATGGCGGCGTGACTTATTGGGATACCGAAGCCTATTGCTTACCGTTTTATCTGAAAACGGCTGATCCAAAAGTCGCTCGTCAGTTGCTAGTGTATCGCTACAAGCATCTGGGTCGTGCGATCGAGAATGCCGCCAAGTTGGGCTTTAAGCATGGCGCGGCTTTGTATCCTATGGTCACGATTAATGGCGAAGAATGTCACAACGAATGGGAAATCACCTTCGAAGAAATTCACCGCAACGGCGCGATGAGTTTTGCGATTTACAACTACATCAATCACACAGGTGATGTCGGCTACTTGGCCGAATACGGCTTGGAAGTCTTGATCGCGATTTCACGTTTTTGGCGTCAACGCGTGCAATGGTCAGATCGTCGCAATGGCTACATCATGTTGGGTGTGACGGGGCCGAATGAATACGAAAATAACGTCAACAACAATTGGTACACCAATTTGTTGGCGCAATGGACTTTGAATTACACCCGCGAATCTTTAGCGCAAGTGAAAGCCAGCGACCCTGTACGTTACGCCGAGATCGTCGCCAAAACGCAATTGGGCGGGCACGAAGACGAAGAAACGATTTGGGCCGATGTCGCCGCGAAAATCGTCTTGCCAGTCGATGCGCCAACCGGTGTATTTATCCAGCATGACGGTTTTATGGATAAAGAATTGTTGCCGATGACGGCGATTCCTAAGGGTGAATATCCGATTCATAAACACTGGTCTTGGGATAGGATTTTGCGTTCTTGCTACATTAAGCAAGCCGATGTCTTGCAAGGGATTTATACCTTTGAAGCCAACTATGATAAAGAAACGCTCAAGAAGAATTTTGATTTCTATGAGCCACTGACCGTGCATGAATCTTCGCTGTCGCCATGTATCCATTCCATCTTGGCATCGTCGCTCGGTTATGAAGATTTGGCGTACAAATTCTATTTGCGTACAGCACGTTTGGATTTGGATGATTACAACCACGATACGGACGATGGCTTACATATCACTTCGATGGCAGGCACCTGGATGTCCGTGGTGGAAGGCTTTGGCGGGGTGCGTGTGCGGCAAGGTGTGTTGCATTTGAATCCGAGTTTGCCTAAGCAGTGGCAAGGCTATTCTTTCCGTATCAGTTTCCGCGGTGCCTTGTTGAAAGTGGCGGTAACGCCCGCTGCAATCATCATAGAAAACGAATCGGATGTGGGTTTGTCATTGCAGCTGGCTGCAGTGGAGAAGCAGCTACCGGCTCGACAAATTTTGACCATAGCACGTTGAGTTCAAAGAGTTGGCGTGCTTAAAGTAAGTCAATTGGTGAATTAATTAATTTGGGAATTGATTTCTGTAGCATTGAGTGATATGGTAAAAGCGAAAGCACGGGATCGCCGTCAATTTATTGGGTATCGTGTTTTTTTCTAGCGAAATGAGGGAAATAGGTAGCCCGCAAAATGCGATGAATGTTGATTCTTAGTTAGAGTTTGGTATTGGATTTCTTGCTCACATCGGAGGGGTAATCAGCTCGGTGATGAGTTTCGGCTCCCTCCTTACGAGAGTAAGTGAGGGGCTTTTTTTGTCCTCATTTTTTCCACTATCTTTCGTCTAAGCTTGAACAAAGTCACATTTCGATGGTCTATCGTGTACCGAGTCTGAGTGTAATCATAAGATGAAAAACCCCGTTCTGAACCATCCTGGATGGTGGCGTGAAGCCGTCATTTATCAAATTTATCCACGTAGTTTTAAAGACAGTAATGGCGACGGAATTGGTGACCTGCCAGGTATTACTGAGAAACTTGATTACATCGCCAGTCTCGGCGTTGATATCGTTTGGATTTCTCCTTTCTTCACTTCACCGATGAAAGACTTTGGTTACGACGTCGCCGACTATTGTGATGTTGATCCCTTGTTTGGCAGCCTGTCTGATTTTGATGCCTTGGTCGCGCGCGCGCACGAACTCGGTTTGAAGATCATGATAGATCAGGTCTTGTCGCATACAGCGGAGTCACATCCCTGGTTTGTGGAAAGCCGCCGCAGTCGCGATAATGCCAAATCGGATTGGTATGTGTGGTCGGACCCTCAAGCAGATGGCACGCCGCCGAATAATTGGTTATCGATTTTTGGCGGCTCGGCCTGGCAGTGGGATACCAGTCGTCGTCAATATTATTTGCATAATTTTCTCACCAGTCAGCCGGATATGAATTTTCATCATCCCGACGTGCAAAGTGCCCACCTGGCGAATATGCGATTCTGGTTGGAGCGCGGCGTTGATGGCTTTCGTATGGACGCTTGTATTTACCATTTTCATGATCAGGCACTGCGCAATAATCCAGTCGCGGCGAAGCAAAATACGGTGAATGTAGCAGCGTCGAATCCCTACGGCATGCAGGCACATATTTACGATAATTCACGCCCTGAGAATTTAGCATTTTTAGAAAAAGTACGAAGCTTACTTGATGAATACCAAGCGATTTCTATTGGTGAAATTGGTGCCGACGATGCGCTGGAAGTGATGGCGCAATATACCGAAGGTGGTAAGCGTCTACACATGGCATATAGTTTTAATTTGCTGACGGCTGAATTTTCGGCGGCGCATATACGTGCCCAAGTTGAAGCTTTTGAGGCCAGAGTGAAAGAGGGCGGTGCCTCATGGTCGGTGGGAAATCACGATGTCGCACGAGTGATGACACGTTGGGGTGGGCAACAGGCCAGTCCGGCTTTTGCCAAGATGATACTGACCCTGCAATTGGCCTTAAAAGGAACGCCTTGTTTGTATCAGGGAGACGAGTTAGCTTTGACTGAAGCTCAATTAGCATATGAGGATTTGCAAGATCCTGTGGGTTTGACTTTTTGGCCTGAGTCGAAAGGACGTGATGGATGTCGTACTCCATTGCCATGGACCAGCGAATCTCCCTACGCCGGATTTTCTAGTGGCAAGCCTTGGTTGCCTGTGCCTGCGGAACATTTTTCTTTAGCTGTTAGTGAACAAGAAAAAAATCCAGATTCAGTTTTGCATTTTGCGCGTCGGGTTTTACACTGGCGCAAAAGTATTCCGCAATTATTGCGCGGCGATATACGTTTTTATGATTTACCAGATCCCTTACTCGGCTTAAGCCGGGATCTACCGGGGGCACCAAGTATGTTTGTCGTATTTAATTTAAGTGCTGAGGCGATTAATGTGGAATGGACGCAAGTTCAAGATGCGATAGCGCTTTCGGGTCATGGACTGCCCGGCCTGAAGGACGGTAGTCAGTTGCAATTGCCTGGCTATGGTGCCTGGTTTGGGCTGAAACGTCATAGTTGATGTAGCGATTTTATTATCGGTCTGCTTCCATAGGAATTAAGCAAAATAGACCTGGCCTTGTTGTGTTCGCCTCCATGCCTAGCCAGCGCCATTCTGCATAAGTCCTATTCGATATACGTCCTTGCTCAGAATTTTCTGTTTCCGTTTATACTGTTTTCTGAAGACTATTTTTCACGACAAATTTACGGACCAAAATCATGCAAATTAGTAAAAGACAGTTTGCCAAAATGCTAGTCGGAACTGGACTCGGTGCTTTAACGAATTCAGTCTTTGCCAGCCTTGCCGCTCCTGAGTTGGGCCATGAATATAGATTGCTAAGTCAACCGCAGCCGGTTGAGGCTGGCCCGAAAATTCAGGTCATAGAATTTTTTGCTTATTACTGCCCACACTGCTATGCATTAGAGCCTATCTTGTCCGATTGGGTGAGAAAGCAGGGCGATAAAATCGCGTTCAAACGTATACATGTTTTGAATCCAGGCGTTGAAACACAGCAAAAGCTATTTTTTGCTTTGGACGCGCTGGGAAAAGCAGAGGAGCTACATACCAAAATATTCGAGGCTTATCATTTGAATCGCAATCGTTTGATGACTGATCAGCAGGTCAGGGCTTTTATTGATACCACCACCGTAGATAAGGTGGCTTTCTACAACGCTTATAAATCTTTCACCGTCATCACTAAGCAAGGGCGTTCGCCGCGCGTGATGGCCGACTATGACATTGATTCATGGCCTACACTTGTGGTCGATGGGCGCTTGCAAACCTCGCCGAGTATGGCGGCACGCAGCATGGGACGAGTCACTGAACAGCAGCAGAATGAAGCGGTGCTGCCAGTCTTAGATTTTCTTGTTAGCAAAGCGCACAAAGAAAAGGCTGCCGCGCATAAATAATCACTGCGCTGGAAAACATCGTCGTAAGTGCGGTCGTGAATACATTAATGAAAGTAACACACATAAAAAATGCCAGGTCTTTGGAACCTGGCATTTTTTTATTTGCTTTTGTAGTTTCTTGGTAAGACTTACTTCATTGCACGTAATGATCGAACACTATGATGATAGCGCTTCATGGTGTTCTCTCATTATTGTACAAATACTTTATATTCCCAAGGTTTCAAGTCGAATTTCACCTTGTCGCCCCGAGGTGCTTTCGCTCCGCTGATGGCGTCGCGTAATTTTCCTTTTGCCAGCGCGGTTTGAATTTCAGCTGTCTGTGCTTGGTTGGAAAGATTGAATACAGCTACTACTTTATGGCCCGATTTTTCGCGGGTAAAAGCAAATACATGCTCATCACTGCCAGTATTCAGGCGTTGCATTTCGCCGCCTTCTACGCCATTCCATAAAGCCTTATTGGTTTTCTTCAATTGAAATAATTTGCTGTACAAGGCTTTGAAAGGATGGGCTTTCCATTCGATAGGATCGCGGTCGAAGAAATTCAATGCCTTGTTGTTGCCAGCTTCCTGACCGCTATACATTAAAGGCATACCCTTCATGATGTTTGATAGTACCAAAAACGCTTCCACGCCATCACCGAGGCGTTCAAACTCAGTACCCTCCCAGCTATTCAAATCGTGATTCGTGATGTGCAGCATACGATAGGAATTAGGATGATAGTGTTTCTCTTCGCCGTTCAAATAGGCGTCCAAATCTTTCACGCTTTTCTTTTGCTTCGCAATATCATTGAACAAGTCTTTGTATTGCCAGCCATAGGTCATATCGAAGGCTTTTTCATGTAATTCAAATTCATGCGCCTCGGCCAGCATGAATACTTTTTTTACTTTATCTAATTCCTTGCGCGCATCGTTCCAGAAATCGGTAGGCACCATAGCTGCAACGTCACAACGGAAACCGTCGATATTGTATTCAGTCAGCCAAAAGCGCATGGCGTCTATCATTTCTTTGCGTACTTGTTGATTGCTATAGTCGAGTGAAATCACGTCGGCCCAATCGGGTACCGGTGGTACGAACTTGCCGTCTTTATCCTTCTTGTAATAGTCAGGATGTTGTGTAGTCCACGCATGATCCCAAGACGTATGATTGGCGACCCAATCAATGATTACGTACATACCTTGCGCGTGTATTGCCTTGACCAGATTCTTAAAATCGGCTGGCGTACCAAATTCTGGGTTGACCGCTTTGTAATCGCGTACGGCGTAATAGCTGCCCAACTCACCTTTGCGATTTTTTTCGCCGATAGGATTGATGGGCATAATCCAGATTACTTTGACGCCCATTTTCTTTAGTTCAGGCAAGTAAGCTTGGAATTTTTGAAAGCTACCTTCTTTGGAATGCTGGCGAATATTGGCTTCATAAATTGTTGCATTTTTCGTCCAGGCTGGATGCACGACTTCTGACTTGGTTTGCGCTGATGCGGGCATGTTAATGCCGACGCTAACCGCGGTGCTTAGACTGGTGCTAATTAAGAGAGAAAAGAGTAGGTGTTTCATGGCATGACCTTGTGTTTTTCGGGGGGATATTTTCTAAACTAATTTCGGAATATTGACTATTTCAGTTCTAAGATCGAGGCCGTTTTTGCCTCGACCTTGAGCTTATCGCTGAGTGAAATAGTTCGATCACTCATCACGTCGTGCGCTGATGTTTTCTTTTGTATCACTTCCTGAAAACGCTGCAGATCGAGTTCCGTGGCTTGTTCATTGCGATTAATAATGACCATGACTTTGCGTTCGTCTTTGCCATTTTTGAGCAGGCGGAAATAGACATAGCAATTATTCTCAGGTAGGAAGTGAATCAATTTGCCTTGATGAATAGCGGTCTCGTTCTTGCGCCAGTTAAATAGTTTGCGTACAAAATTCTGCATTTCTTTTTGCGCGATATTCAAATTTTCAGCGGTAAATGCATTTGTCTTGTCGCCCGCCCAGCCACCTGGAAAATCGCCACGCACTTTGCCGTCATCGCGCTGTGTCGGACTGGTCATTAGAATTTCAGTACCGTAAAACATTTGCGGAATACCGCGCAGCGTGGCTAGCATGACCATAGCCAATTTGTTGAGAGCGAGATCTTGATTGAGGGCAGAAAAAATTCGCGGTGTATCGTGATTACCTTCAAAAATAGTCAGATTCTCCGGCTGCGGATAGATGAAGTCGTTGGCGATTGCTTCATACATCGTCATCATGTCTGCGGGTTTGCCATTTTCACCAATCAGGCTGGTATGCAAAGCCTGATACACAGAAAAATCCATCATGCTCGGCATATAAGAACGATAGCCATCATGGTTCTGTCTGCCTCGCTGCCAATAAGCGACGATATTGGGATTCATGCTCCATTCTTCGCCGACTATGTTTAAGTTGGGATATTCCTCGGTGATGCGTTGTGACCAACGTGCCAGAAAATCTCTATCGGAGTAAGAATAAGTATCGACGCGCAATCCAGATAGATCGGCGTACTCTATCCACCATAAAGTATTTTGAATTAAATAGTTTGCCAAGAAAGGATTGCGTTGATTCATATCTGGCATGGTTTTGACAAACCAGCCATCCGCGAATTTTTGCTTGTCGCTTTGTGCTGCATGGATATCTTGCAAAGTGCTGCGTATGTGATTGGTCTCGGTATATTTCTCAGGGAAATTTAACCAGTCACTACTGGGTACATCCTTCATCCACCAGTGATTTGAGCCTATATGATTTAAGACGATATCTTGAATCATGCCCACACCTTTTTGTTTCGCCGATGCCACCAAGTCTTTATAGGCGAGGTTGCTGCCAAAACGCGGATCTATTTTATAAAAATCGGTTGCTGCGTAGCCGTGATACGAATTGACCGGCATCGCATTTTCCATTAATGGCGTTGGCCACAGCATGGTAAAGCCCATGTTGGCAATGTAGTCCAGATGTTGTTGCATGCCTCGTATATCGCCACCGTGGCGACCACCAGCGATATCACGCGCCAGTTTGTCGCTGTAATCTGCATGACTATCATTACTAGGATCACCATTCGCAAAGCGGTCTGGCACCACCAGATAAATCGCGTCACGAGGTGTAAAGCTAGCTCTTTGAGCTGAGTGAGGGCGACGATTTTCTAATCTAAAATCATGTGTTAAGACGAATTTATCACCTCGTTTAAACATGATTTTGACGGTACCTGCGATGCTGCTTTCAGCGATGTGCAGATCGATAAATAAGTAATTGGGATTGTCACTGCGTTTCACTTGGCGAATGCTGACGCCGGGATAGTCTATGTGTGGTGTAAGTTCGCTGATGCTTTGTCCGTGCACCATGAGCTGAACGTCGGGCTGCTTCATGCCTATCCACCATGAGGATGGCTCCAAATGTTGGATTTGATGCGTACTATTTTGCCCCGAAGCTGATGCTGATTGTGCGCCGTGAGCCAAGCTTAAAATATCGCCCATGACGGTGGCAACGAAAAAAAATACAGCGCCACCTAACAAACTACTTCGTGGCGTAAGTAGTTTGTGAGTTCTTGGGGAAAGTAGGCGGCGCTGCATAGGGTTAAGCTTCGCTTTGTTCAATTGCGAAAGCCGCGCCGTTAAGGGCGGCTAAGGTATCGGTAATCAGTGCTGTAGGAATTTGCTGCAAATAAGGCTGCAGACGACCCTTGGCTTCAAATTTTTCGCGGAAACGTGAGGCAAAAAAGAAATCACCGAAACGTGGGACTATGCCGCCGCCTATATACACGCCGCTACGAGCCCCAACCGTCAATGCAATCGAACCGCAGAAACTACCGAGTAGCGCACAAAATGACTCTAAAGTCTGACGGCAAACCACATCTTGATTTTGCAGACCACGTTCCACAATTAATTCTGTACTGAGTTCTTCTGCTGTCTTGCCCATAGTGTGTGCCACGGCGCGGTAAAGTACCGGTAAGCCTATGCCCGATAACAGTCGCTCCGCAGAGACGTGCGAGAATTCTTGGCGTACCCGACTCAGGACTGCAGATTCAAAATCGTCGGTAGCGGCCAGGCTGGCATGACCGCCTTCTCCCGGAATCGCGATCCAACCATGGCGCGTTTCTATGACGGAACCAACGCCTAAGCCGGTACCGGGTCCAACTACGGCCAGCGTGCCGTGATGTTCTGGCAATTTGCCATGAGCGCGAATTTGTCCGGCTTGCAAGCGTGGAAGCGATAGTGCCAGTGCTTCAAAGTCATTAATCACCAGGAAGCGATCTAATTGTAAGGCCGCTTGTACATGAGCTTTTGAAAAACCCCAATGACTATTTGTAAAATTAATCTGATCCTGACCCGCTGCAGTGGCCACTGCGAAAGCAGCACAGCGTGGTGCTTGGTAGGCGCTTCCTAGCTGTTCTTGCAGGCGTGCCAGATAATTTTCGCTGGCTGCAATCGGGGTGTCGAATTTACTTACTGCCAGTGTATGCACGTGGGTAATCGCCTGATTTTCCCCAGCAACCCAGCCAAAGCGCGCATTACTACCGCCTATGTCAGCTACCAGCCAAGGGTAGGGCGCGCTCGCTGGTGTGTGTGAACTTGAAGAAATGGCGTTGGTCATCAGAGTTAAATCCTGTAGTGCAAATCATACAAAACAGCCAAACAGGGCAGGTGATTGGTAATCACACGCTGTCCCAGCGCTTTGTATAACTCTTGGTAATTAAGTTTTTGTAGGGCTATTTATCGACAAATGTAGCAAAACTACAGAATAGTAGCAACGTATTTGTTATTAAGTTTCAGGATTTTTTTTGATTTGTGGTTTTCCATGAAAAATAGTGGTAAAAAGTTTATCGAAATATTTTTTAGTCTGTTTTGTTTTGCTTGTATGGCTTACAAACGGCAAGCATGCTTGCAAAGAAACTGTGCCAAGAGTGGGTGAGGGTTCCTGGCGCTTAGCACTTGAGTCAATAGTTTTGTGCTGCTACAAAGGGCACAACGCGAGGTGGGGCCTGCATATCAGCTACCCAAGTTCAAAGGTGTCCGATACCAATAGTTCGGCGATGCTGAGGTCGCGGTCGGAATGAGCGGCGCTCTTAGTTCATTTGAAAATCAGATGTGCTTCGATAAAATCGGCATAAACCGTGGATAGACTACGGTCTTTTTTTGTAGTCTAGTTACAAATTCGACTTTCTCTGCGACATTGGATTTGCCATTTTTTAAATGGCTAGGCCTAATTTGTAATCAAACGCTTGATATATCCGTAGTGCGTCTAGTCAGACTACAATACCCATTTATATTTTTGATGCCGACTTATGTTGGCATTTGACAATCTTGCGGAACAGTCGCAGCGCAGCATGGACGTGAATAAAGTCAGCTGACGAGCACCTTCTATTTGGAACACTATGGAAAACCAGTCATTACCACGCCCAGTAAACGCCAGCGCACAATATGCCTCACCGCATTTGTTGGCAGATATAGGCGGCACTTATGCCCGTTTTGCTTTGGAAATGGGGCGCGGTGATTTTCAGTATGTTACTTCTTTGCTGTGTGCTGATTATTCCGACTTCTACGCGGCGATGCGTGCCTATCTGGCGACTTTGCCTGATTTTCAAATCGAACATGCGGCGGTCGCCATCGCCAATCCTGTCGACGGTGACATGGTCAGTATGACCAATTATCACTGGCATTTTTCTATAGAAGAAATGCGCCAAAAACTGGGCTTAGACACCTTACTGATCGTCAACGACTTTACCGCGCTGGCGATGGCATTGCCACGTTTGGGGCCGAATGATGTACGGCAAATCGGCGGCGGTAGTCCACGCAAACAAAGTGTCATTGGTTTACTAGGGCCAGGTAGTGGTTTGGGCACATCGGGTTTAATTCCTGCAGGCGACGGGTGGATCTCCCTGGGTTCGGAAGGTGGTCATACCAGCTTTGCGCCCCGTGATGAACGGGAGATTGTGATCTTGCGCTATGTCTGGAAGCATTTTGAACACGTTTCCTTCGAACGTCTGGTTTCTGGTCCCGGCTTGGAATTAATTTATCGTGCTTTGGTCGAGCATGGACAGGGCTTGATGCGTGAACTGAATGCCCCAGAAATCACACAGATGGCGCTCGATCAAAGTGATCCCTATTGCATACAAGCGCTCGATGTATTTTGTTCATTACTTGGTACGGCAGCGGCTAATTTGGCCGTGACTTTGGGGGCCATGGGGGGGATTTATATCGGTGGCGGTATCGTGCCACGTCTGGGTGAGTATTTTGAACAATCGAGCTTCCGCGCGCGCTTTGAACAAAAAGGACGCTTTAGCCGCTATGTCGCGGCGATTCCGACTTTCGTGATCACGGCTGAACAAGCCACATTTATCGGCGCCTCCGCCATCTTAGATGCGCAACTGAGAACTTTAAACACCGACCCCGGCTCAGCGATACTGGGGCAAATACGTCGTATCCGTGCTGATTTGTCACCCGCTGAGTTACGAGTTGCCGAGCACGTTCTGGCTCATGCCCGTGCCGTCGTCAACGATCCTATTGCCGAAATCGCTCGAGCGGCCGATGTCAGTCAGCCTACCGTGATTCGTTTCTGTCGTTCATTGGGGTGTGAGGGACTATCCGATTTCAAATTGCGCTTGGCCTCGGGTTTAACGGGCACAGTCCCTGTCACCCATATTCAAGTGACGGATGATGATTCGGCCTTGGAGCTGGGGGCCAAAGTCTTGGGTAATACCGCGTCAGCCATTCTGCAGGTACGCAGTCAGCTCAATCGCGACATGATAGAGCGCGCGATTGCCTTAATTAATCGCGCCAATCGGGTTGAGTTTTATGCGATCGGTCATTACGGTGTGGTCGCACAAGATGCGCAGTTCAAATTCTTGCGCTTGGGTATTCCTAGCATTGCGCACACTGATTCACGTCTGCAATTATTGTCAGCCAGTGTCTTGAGTGATCAAGACGTGGTCGTGATCAGCAGTAGCAGTGGTCGCTTGCCAGAACTTTTAGAGGTGGCCGAAAAAGCCCGTGAGCGGGGCGCTAAGATTATTGCGATTGCCGCCAGTCATTCGCCGCTCATCCGCAAAGCCGATGTCGCCTTGATCGTGGATCACGTCGAAGACGTCACGACCCATTTACCCATGGTCAGTCGTATTTTGCATTTATTAGTGATAGACATGCTAGCGGTCGGCGTGGCGATGGGACGTAACCCCGGTAGTACGTCCTTGATGCGTGGTGAGGCAGATGAGCGTTTGGACGAAGCCAAAGTAGAAAGCCCCACCGTTAGCGCGAAAAAGACTGGCGCACGTAATCAGGCACCCGGTGTCAGCCTGGCCTCGCCTCTGGCAAAGCTGACTTCGCATAGCCGCTAGTAGCCAATAATAGCCAATAATAGCCAATAATAGCCAAAGGTAACGATTAATAAGGTGCTAAGTGCGACCTATATCTGGCGCACTTAGCACCTTATCGACTTCCTATCCGCAAAATCGCACCACAAATCTTAGCTGGTCGCGCATTTCTACGCTTAAATCCTCGCTTCCTGCACTTCGTCGCATGGCGCTAGTGCTTGACCTTCGGTTTCTTTAAAGTACACCCATCGACGAACCACACAAGGTGGAAATCGATAAAAACCAAACTTCATTCCATCGTGAATAAATCAATTAATTTAGGAGAAATACCATGAAAACAATTACCGCCACCGCCATCGTTTCTGCCGCTTCTGCTTGCGTCAGCTCATTACTTTTTGTAGGCATCGTGAATATGGCAACCAGCACCAATGTTGAAGCATCCGTAACGCCTATACAAACAGTCACTGTTAGCGCAAAACGTATGAGCGACGCTGAAAAACAAGCCTACGATTGGCAATTAGCACAGTCCACCGTGACACAAGTCATTGAAATTCGCGCAAAACGTTTGACTGCCGCAGAAAAAGCGCAGATGAGTGATGAATAAGCTTGTAAATTAGCTGATAAATTAGCTGATCAATTAGCTTGAGTAATTCAGATCTCAGTCGATATTTTCTGCAGTTCAGCTAGACAGTAGGCGCATCAAATTAGTCAAAAAAATTCTTCATGGTTTAGCCCGATTAGTGGTTAAACCCAGTGCTGGTGAGCACTGTCAGAGATTCAGTATTTCATATTCCCTTCGCCATTCCCCCTCGCGACTTTTTTTAATTTCTTCCCTTAGAAATTGAAATGTCATGCCCGCCTCCTTGCGCATTAATTTCCAAACTATTTGGCGAGT
This sequence comes from Undibacterium sp. GW821-FHT11H02, assembly GCF_058808015.1. Classification (NCBI taxonomy): domain Bacteria; kingdom Pseudomonadati; phylum Pseudomonadota; class Betaproteobacteria; order Burkholderiales; family Oxalobacteraceae; genus Undibacterium; species Undibacterium sp. GW821-FHT11H02. Next base: position 14,697 of record NZ_JBXARG010000012.1, read on the forward strand.
AGACCCTTTTTAAGATCAACTTTAGATTTCTGCGCAGCGACGTATCAGTAAGTAATTTGCATCCTACCAACCCGGGAAAAAAGCGCCAGAAAATTTTCACGGACTGTGTTCTCAGCATCGCTGCTGCTTACTCTTAGTCCTCACTTTTCTACACTTGATTCCCGTCATTTTGTATTTCGTCGCATATGACTCGCGCTTGACTAAATGCTTGGATAAAGTACACACATCGAAACACAAATCGATAAAAAAACGAAGTAAAGAAACAGCGAATTTAATGATCCACCAGATAAAAATCTAGTGAACAACTTTAGGAGAAACATCATGAAAACAATTACTGCCACCGCCCTCGTATCAGCCGCTTCTGCTTGCTTGAGCTCTTTGATTTTCGTCGGCATAGTCAACGTCGCAACGACATCGAATGTAGATGCTTCCGTCGCACCTATCCAAACCGTGACCGTCAGTGCAAAACGTATGACAGAGGCAGAAAAGCTCGCTTATGATCATGAAACATCGATGATGCAAACGGTCGTGATCAGCGCTAAACGCTTAACACCAGCGCAGAAAGCAGCAATGGCTGATGAATAAATCGATAAAACTCATTCACTATCTCGCTATCGCTGGTCGCCAGGCTGCATACGCTGAACACATTGAGTGAAGTTGAGTAGAATGAAAAAAAAGAGTTCGAGTGCCGACTCTTGAGGCAGTAAAAAGAGCAGTAAAACCAATCCGCCAGCGCTATCTTAAGCGCGGCAATGAAGAGAAATTAGCAAAGTAAAATCTCCTCAGGCACTCATTTCTTCTTTGTATCTGCGTGTAATCAAGTCTTCCTACGTATTTCCTTACAGGCTCTTACGCCAACCATTATCTAGCCAGTCGTACATCATCAAACTATAGTTGATGGCCAGAAGCAGCGATTTTTGAGTTGCAGGCAAATTTTTGTTTAACCAAATTTTGGGCGTAGCACCGTCGAACGAGGTGGCTGCAAGCGTTTGATTTTTTTGATGCATCTGTAGGCCAGTAAATTGTTGCGGGCCAAAAGTCATGGTTCTCCATTCCCCATTCACCAAGAAACTACTTTCTTTGACTAATTCAAAATGCATATCACTGGGTGTTTGCGAATTTTGTTCTTGCAATTCAATGTGAGGGGGAGCGGCGTCTTCTGTGCTTCCTGTATTGACGGTCAGACGCCATTGCAAGGCATTTTGTTGTAGCTCACAAGCTAAGTAACTATTTAAGCGTTGTCGATATTCTGTCTTGCTGGAGCGTTGATTGCGTGAGAAGCGAACTATATCTAAATGATCTGTCAATACCACACGACGACAGCGCACACGTATTTCCGCCTCTTTCTCGGTATTGACCGCAAATCCAAAATCTTGCTCGCTATTGTAAAGGTAGTGATGACGGGTTTGTTTCCGCATGTCGAGTAAGTCAAGAAACAGTAAACGTAAAAATTTGTCTTTGATTTCAATCCCATCTAGCAGACCTCCAGATTGAGAAAACCAAAGTTCCGTTCGGTCTCCCTTTGCCCATGTCGTTTCGGTGCTATGAATTTCGTAACCTGGCAAATGTTGTCGATAAACGGCATCGTTCAAGCGCCAGGTCGGGCGTTTTACTTCTAAGAGTTCGGCACTTTCGAGAAAATTTTTATGTAAGGGAATCGATTGATTTTGTACTGTCTGACAAGCACCGAGTAAGACGGCGGAGAAAATGAGTATGATTTTTAAACGCATGGTGACAATTTAAGGAGGGAGTGGAGGTTGGCTCTGGTATAGAAATTGGGCTCGGTTCGGCATTATTGGCGAACTAGATACGCATTCTCTGGATTTTAAAAAAAGTGGCGTATAGCTAGACTAAAGGCCTGCTCAGCAAGACTTCGGATTAAGAAAATTCTTGGAAGGAAACTTTCTATGCGTGGCAAATCTTCTAGATTTTAGAGCCACTATGTGTGATCGTTATGGCAGATCGATAGTCGATGTCGCCGCGATAAAGTCGACCAATTGCGCTGCAGGCATTGGTCTGGAGAATAAGTAACCTTGTCCAAAGTCACAGCCCATTTGCTTTAATAGTTGATGTTGCTCTTCGGTTTCTACGCCTTCAGCTATGACTTGAATGCCTAACTTATGTGCCATCACGATGATGGCCTCGCATAGTGCATATTCTGATGAATGCAGGGACAGATTTTGAGTAAATGACTGATCAATTTTGAGGTAGTCAACGTCAAATTTTTTCAAGTAGGATAGCGACGAATAACCAGTACCAAAATCGTCAATCGCGACTTGAATTTTTGCGTCACGGTATTGCAATAATCTTTGCGTCACACGGATATCGTTGTTAATTAAAATGCCTTCGGTAATCTCAATCACAATATTGTCGCCATCGATTCCTGAATCTAGAATTTGATCCAGCCATTGATCCTGGCTGCCTCGTTCGACTAGGAATTGGACCGGCGATTTATTCACACTGATTTGAAATTTTCGTTCTGATAGCGCCTGACAAATTTTCACTTGCTCGATAGCTTGCGAAAATACCCAATTGCCTATCTGATGTATGGTACCTGTGTCTTCCGCGATAGGAATAAAGCTGGCCGGAGAAATAAAGCCCAGCTCCGGATGTTGCCAGCGTATCAGCGCTTCTGCTTTATAGGTTTGACCATTCCTAAGATCGATAATCGGCTGGTAGTAAACCAGGAATTGATTTTGTTTTAGGGCATGGCGCAAGTCGTTTGCCAGGCGCATTCTGTGCGTGGCATCTTCTTGCATAGTTTTGGTGAAGAAGCGGAAGCATCGACGACCATTATCTTTGGCAGAGTACATCGCCTGGTCTGCGTGCCGCGTGAGTTCAATCACGGTCTGCGCATCATTCGGGTACAGTGCGATACCGACACTGGCAGAAACGTAAGACTCAACGCCCGAAATAATAAATGGCTGCGACAATTCGGCAATAATTTTTTCTGCGAGTTTGCCAACGTCGACCGTGTCATGGACATCAGTCAATATGACAGTAAATTCGTCGCCACCTATCCTTGCAACCGTGTCATAGGCACGGACTGTCGATTTAATGCGCATCGCTGCCTGTATCAGTAATTGATCGCCGACGTGGTGTCCCAAGGTGTCATTGACTTCTTTAAACCTATCGAGATCGATAAAAAGTAGAGCGATCGTTTCATGTTCTCGCTGCGCCTTTTTAATATTTTCTTCGACGCGATCATAAAACAAGCGACGATTTGGAAGTTTAGTTAGCGAATCATAATTTGCTTCTGTCCAAATCTTTTCTTCAGCATTTTTCATCGCAGAAATGTCGGTATGCGTACCCACCATTCTAAGTGATTGGCCTGCTTCGTTAACGCTCACCACCATGCCACGTCCAAAAATCCACTTATAACTGCCATCGGCACATTGCATTCTGTATTCTGCAGAAAATTGATTTGACAGGCCATTTCTATGGTTTGCCATTTCAGTGAGGAGATGTGCCCGATCTTCGGGATGTATGAGTGAAATGAGTTCGTGATAGTTGTCTTCGAAACGATGTTCGGGGTAGCCCAACATACTCAGATAAGTCTTAGAAAACCGTCCTTTCTTAGTAATGAGATTGATATCCCATACACCATCACCGGCGCCTTCTAGCGCAAACTGCCAGCGTAATTCAGCCTCTTTGCGTTCGGTAATATCGTTAAAGTTGACGATTATCTGGCGCAGCAGATGCTGTTCATCATTTTCCAAAAATGCACTCACTTGTACCCAGCGGATATCGTGGGCTTTGGGACTGCGAATTCCCAGCACCATTTCTGTGAAGGATTGCTTAGTGGTGAGCGCTCGTTGCACCGGATATTGATCCGGAGCTATCCGTTTCCCGCTTTCATCCACAAAACACCAATTAGGGTCGATGGCAACTTTGCCTATCAGTTGATCTTCAGATAGGCCTAATAATTCGGATGCCCGCGAATTGCTAAAAACGATGCTGGTATCGGGTGCATGTACGACGATCGCGGTGTGGAGTCGTTCTAAGATAGATCGGTGTTTGGCCTCGGAATTGATCAATAACTGGTGTTTGTGCGATAGTTGTTCTGCACTAAGTTTTAAGGTCAGAATCGCTTCATCATTTTTGCGCCAGGCCAGGTCGATTTTGCGCGTCAAATAGAGCAGGGTGATAGCGAATACGAGGAGAATCAGACTAACCACCGTGACTTGTTTTTCCCAAGCTTTAAGAGCCACTTCGGTGGCCAGGCCTATATTGGCCAAATAGCCATATTTGTCGCTGCGCTGATAGGAATAGATGCGTGTTGTGGCATCTGTGCTGCTCGCATCGCTAGTGTAAGTGCCGCGATTGGGACTTATTTTCAGCGTGTTTTTGAATGGATTGGAAACGGAATTGCTACCAATGGGAATGGTGTTATTGCGATCAAATGTTGAGCGTGCAATCAGCGCCAATTTTTGATCTCGCAAAGCAATCGAACCCCCTTCGCCTATATGAATTTTGTTAAAAATATCCTCGATTTCTCTTGTATAGACAGAGGCATACACCATGCCAGCGAAAGTACCATCAGCGCGATTGATGCGACGTGCGAAAGGCCACACCCATTTCTGCGCTATTTTGGCAAACACAGGTTGACTGACTATCAGTTGGGCTTGAGGATCGCTCGCTAACAGTTGAAAAAAAGCGCGATCATTCAGGTTGGTCGTCTTATCTTTATTTTCAACTCCATAAATGATATTGCCCTTATCGTCGGAAATGCGCATAAAGGCCAGATGTGGGACACGTTTAGCCTGCCTCAGCAAAAGCTTGTTAATACTCTCTGCATCTACTGTACCCTCAGTTTGTTGTCTGCTCACTTCATCGACCGCTGCTTGCAAAGCCACGTCTATGGTATCTATCATGCCATCGAAGGTCTGCACCAAAGAACTGGCCAGATTTTCAGACGAATGTTGAATTTGCTTGAGAGCCTCTTGCCGTAAATACAGCAAAGTAAGAAAAGCACTAGAGACAAAAAATAAGATGACAAAAACGACGCCACCATATAAAAGTGCGCGTTTATTGTTCAGAGTCAGTTGGTCTAAACTGTTAGTTATTCTCATTGCACTTGACTGTGTTAGTCGTTAACTGCAAATGTTCCTACAATCAGAAACGTTTGATTAGACGTGTTGAATTTCGTGCGTACTTCCACTGTGGATATTCACCGAAATTATAGAAATTATCCAGATAATTTTGTTGCTTTGAGTAAATTAAACGATATTTTCACAATGTATGTCAAAAAAAAGATCGCGTACAGAATTGTTCTTAGCTAATTTGACCAACTTTGACTCAAGACCTCAGCCTGTTTCAAGCACAAATCAATCGCTTCGTCGGTTTTATCTGGTGGATATTTCCACTTCTTTAAAGCGCGGCGTACCAGATTACGTAATTTTGCGCGCACACTGTCGCGCACTTGCCAATCGACTGTGGTTGATGCGCGCAATTGCTCGGTAACGTACTTCGCTAACTCACGTAAATTATTGTCGCCCAATTCTTTCACCGCCGATTCGTTTTGAATCAAAGCGCGATAGAAGGCGATCTCGTCGGAATTGAGTCCCAGCTTTGTGGCTTGTTCTGCATCGGCAGCCATCTCCTTCGCCATGTTGATCAATTCCTCGATCACTTGGGCGGTTTCAATCGCGCGGTTATGATATTTACGTAGCGTTTCTAAAATGCGATCAGAGTATTTTTTCTCAGACACGACATCGGTTTTCATACGCGCTTTGACTTCATCGCGCAGTAATTTTTCCAGCAGTTCCACCGCCAGATTTTTGTGCGGCATGCGCGCCACGTCTTCCATAAATTCAGGGGAGAGCAGGCCAATATTCGGTTTGTCTAAGCCCACCATTTTAAAAATATCATCCACGCCATCTGCAATGATCGCGTTATCGATGATTTGTTTCAGTGCACTGTTTTTTTCTTCATCGGTGCGGCGTTTATCAATGGTCGTGAACTTGGTGATCGCGTGTTTCACCGCACTTAAGAACGCGATCTCTTTTTTCAAAGGCTCAACTTCGCTCATGGTGCTGCACAGCGTATAGGCTTTGTTGAGCGCAGCCATTACGTCGAGAAAACGCTTCTTCCCATCGAGCTCGCCGCTCGCGCCTTTCATTCCCAATAAATGATTCATTGCCCCGGGCAATAGCTGTAAAGCCTTGGTCTCAAACTCGCTGTAATCAAAGCCATGAAACATCACATGAACGATATCCATTTTCTCCAACAAAATCGCGTAGGCTTCACGCGTATCGTGCGTTGGTTGGCCTTTGCCTTGAGAACCTGTGTAAGTGTGCAAAGCCTTTTTCAATTCGCTAGCGATGCCGATATAGTCCACCACCAAGCCGCCCGGCTTATCTTTGAAAACCCGATTCACCCGCGCAATCGCTTGCATCAAGTTATGGCCTTTCATCGGCTTGTCTATGTACATGGTGTGGCAATTCGGCGCATCAAAACCTGTCAGCCACATATCGCGCACGATCACTAATTGCAGAGGATCGTTCACATCTTTGAAGCGTTTTTCGAATAGTTTTTTCGTGTCTTTGTTGTAGATGTGCGGCTGCAATTTGGATTTGTCTGACGCCGAACCTGTCATCACAATTTTAATCACGCCCTTGTTCGGATCGGCATCGTGCCATTCTGGTTTGATCGCCACAATCGCGTCATACATATCGACGCAAATTTCGCGACTCATACACACAATCATGCCTTTGCCCGGCATGCTGGCGATGCGGTTTTCAAAGTGGGCGACTAAATCTTTGCCCACTTGCTTCATACGTGGTTCGCTGCCGACCAATTTTTCTAATGCCGCCCATTGCGATTTTGTGCTTTCACGCGAGGCGACATCTTCCTCATCTTCGATGACTTCATCGACTTCTTCATTCAGTGTTTCTATCTCATTCTGATTGATGTCGAGTTTTGCAAGGCGTGATTCGTAATAGATAGGCACGGTCGCGCCATCGTCCACCGCGTCTTGAATATCGTAAATAGAAACATAGTCACCAAACACCGCCTTGGTGTCTTTGTCTGCAGAATCAATCGGCGTACCTGTAAAGCCGATGAACGATGCCTCTGGCAAAGCATCGCGCATGTGCTTGGAATAGCCGAACGTGTATTGACCAGTCTTGGTATTGAATTTGGCCTTGTCGCCATATTGACTACGATGCGCTTCATCGCTGATCACCACGATATTGTGGCGCGTCGAGAGAATAGGGTGGCTAGTTTCTTCGCCCAACAAAGCAAACTTTTGCACCGTCGTAAAAATAATGCCGCCTGCCTGACGTGAGCTGAGCAATTCACGTAAATCATCTCTATCACCCGCTTGCACCGGGGTTTGCTTGAGCGCCTCTTGCGCCATGCAAAAGGTATTGTAGAGCTGACCGTCCAGATCATTTCTATCCGTCACCACCACGATGGTCGGATTATTCATCTCAGGCTGCGCCAGCAATTTCGCCGCATAGCACAGCATAGAAATTGACTTACCCGAACCTTGCGTATGCCATACCACGCCCGCTTTACCCGAGCCTGCTACAACTTCATTGGCGTAATTCGCACGCGGCTGCGCAATGCTGCGACTATCGGGACGCTGCGCCGCAATCACCGTCGCACGCACCGCCTCGCGCACGGCATGAAACTGATGATAGCCCGCAATTTTTTTAATGATGTTGTCGCCATCTAGTTCAAACAAAATGAAATAGCGTATGTAATCAAGGAACAAATCAGGTTTAAAAAATCCCTTCACCAAAGTCTCTAAATGAAACTCAAACAGCGGCTTGTCATGTTCATTCGCCACCGTGCGCCAAGGTAAAAAACGCTCTTTGTTTGACGTGAGCGATCCCACCCGTGCAATCAAACCATCACTCACCACGACCGCTTCATTAAAAATAAACAGATCAGGAATTTCTTCTTTATAGGTTTGTATCTGCTGAAAAGCTTGCCAGATATCCGCGTTTTGATCGGCGGGATTTTTCAATTCCAACACCGCCAGCGGAATGCCATTAATAAACACCAGCACATCAGGACGACGATTGCCTTTGCTGCCAGCCAAAGAATATTGATTGACCACTAAAAATTCATTGTTACGAGCGTTAGCAAAATCAATCAATTGCACATAGTCGATTTTGCTCTCAGCATTACCGTTCGCATCAACTTCCTGCGACTTAAATTCCACCTTCACGCCTTCCAGCAAAAGCTGATGAAAAGCTTTGTTATTCTTGATTAGGATAGGTGTTTCGGGTTTGCTAATTTGAAGCGCGACTTGTTCTAAGGTGGCAGTGGGGATGTGAGGATTAATCTTCTGAAGAGCCGACAATAAACGCGTAGACAAAATAATCTGGCGATAGTCACTGCGTTCGGGACTGCTGCCATCCGGCGCAATGTCATAACCGCAGACGTAGTCATAACCAATTTCTTGAAACCAGGTGAGGCAGAGTTGTTCTAGTTGGTCTTCAGTGATCATGCACAGCGTTCCTAGGTTGGCGCGACTTTTGCGTAATTCAAAAGCTTAACAAAAGGAAATGAGTATGATTTAAAAAGCACTTCTGCGCTAGTAGAGCGATCAACTATTTGTTGCTTGTTGTTAATTCTTGGATGTTTAGAACCAAGACATCCACATTCGTTGAAGGATTGGTTGTCCGATTTTTTACAGACTCTTCACGCAATTTCTGCGCATGTTTTATGGCATCCGGTAATTTAGGCTTTAACTGCACATAAATTCCTTGTATGCCTTTGGCGTAGGCAGCAAATCCCGGCTTCTTCTTTAATGCTGCAACGGCGTTATCGCCTACAGACTTTTTACCAGCTTGATGGAAGGCGGAATCGGTATAGCCAAAATGCAGCAATAACCAAAACTCAAAGCAAGGCGTGGATGTAATCGCCTCGAAAGGTTTGGACTTCCTCGAAGACTTTAAGTCCTTTATTCGTTGAAGGGTTTCATCAAAAGTGCTATGCGTATCTCGATCAAAAACGCAATACACCTTATCGTAAGCATCACCACTCACGGCGTCTTCATCATAAAGAGCCAATGCATGATCAAGGATGCGGTCTGGTGTGTTGCCATTATTTTTGGGAATGTAGACTTGTTTAGGATCAATCCCTAAATCGGCTCGCAAATCACGAAAATAATTGAATTCTGTTTTTGATCCTTCACAGATAATCAAGTAGCGCTGCTTACGCGCACGGAAATCTCTTCTACGCTTTAAATCAGCGTTCGTTTTTGCTTTCCGTTTATGGAATAAATCCTCACTCCCCATAAAAATCCAAGTCTTTCAAGAAGGGGATACCGCCATAACGTCCATTTAAATAACCGCGCTCCACAGCTTCATTATCTCTAGGGCTAAAGTCAGATAAAGGATAAAGCCGGGTAGCGCGGTTACTATCTTTTTCCATAAACCAAACCTGATCACGGCGTAAGAGTTTTTGGCTCAGCAAAGTTGTATCGTGGGTCGTAAAAATAAGCTGCGCTTTACTGCCTTCATGATGGAGCTTTTTCACAAGATGGTGCACGAGCAGTGGATGCAAACTTGTATCTAGTTCATCCACCACCAGCACGCGATCATGTTCAATCACATCAAGCCAAGGGCCAGCGAAGGCGAACAATGCGAGCGTGCCATCAGATTCTTCTTCCTCGGCGAATTCAATTAATTCTTGTGTGACCGCATCTTTATGAAAAAAACGAGGCTCTAAATTCTTCTTTCCAGCCAATTCCTTGATGAGTCCTTCGCGCATCGCTGAGGGTAAAGATGGATGCAAAGATTCTGCAGAGAACATGGATTCTTTGACTTGAATATCTGCGATAGATAAATCTGCGGCATTCATAAAGTCAATCACGCGTGTTCTATCTTGTTCATCTTGGCAGCGCATAAGCGTATAGCCTTGGCTAAATCCATGAACCGAGTCAACTACACGTAAACGAGATCGAAACCAATTGAAAGCTGGTTTTAACTGTTCATTATTGAGTTGAATGGCAGTTGAAAAAAACAAGGCATTTGGTCTGGTTTGGCTTTCCCAAATTTGTCGCTGGCGGCCACCCAAAAAATTCGGGCTGAATTTGTACACATCTTTACCCGCTGGCGCATCAAATACACGGTGAAACCATTTTTGTGGACGACCAGAAGGGTAGGCGAATAACCATTCCTCGGTAAAACGCTCCCGGTTGCAACGAAAGCCGTACTCGTAACGCACTTCGTTTTCGATAAAAGTAATTTCAAATTCGCTGTCAGTTTGACGCGATTGGGCAGTTAGCTTGAAAGGAACAACGTCGATAGGATCGTCCGCCTGGCTTTCTTTTTGCGAATTTAAAACCTGCTCTTTCATGAACCGTAAAGCTTGAATCAAGGTACTTTTACCTGATGCGTTAGGCCCATATAAAACAGTAGAGCGTAATAATTTAAGCTCGCTCCCATCTGCGATTGGTGCAAATGTGTTCAAAGATTCAAGCTCTTTGAAGGAAGACGCCGTCATATTGAGCGTTTGACGCTCAAGAATAGATCGGCAATTAGTGACTGAGAATTCGATTAGCATGGCGCTATCTTACACTTATCATTTGATTTTTGCATTTTATGTGCAAGAAAACGACTTAAAAGTGATTTTTATCAGTTTTTTTGGAGTTTATTCGCTATTCGCGAATAGCGAATATGCTGTTTTGTAGCTTAATAACGTACAGTCGAACTGCGCAGTGTTTCGACCGTATCGAGGCGTAAATTAAGCATAGCAGTTATTTAAACAGCTAATAAATGCTATGAAATACAAACAAGGATCTAGTCTGCACAAACGTCAAATTTGCGACTAATAGCATGAGACGGCGCTGAACCTACTTAGTCATGAACACATCTTTCAATTTGCCGATTGACGAAGTAATTGCATCGACTGATTCCTGAATTGGAGGTTTATCACCGTGTTTACCATCTAAAGTTTTCGACGCATTTTCAGCAAATGCATCTAGCGCCTTAGAAATCAAAGACTTCAATAAAACCTGATCTTCCTGCTGCAATTCTTCAATCTGTTTTTTGAAACTCTGATACGACTTAGCAATTGTCTCTTTGTGGGCGTACTCTTGCTGAAGACGCTGTGCTTCACTTCGACGTTTCGATGAAAATGCAGCCAACCAAACTGCTACCCCGATTAATGGCAACTTCCATCCAAGTGAGCTAGCAAATTCACCAAGGGTTTCATAGCGTACGAAGACCCATCCTGATGCGTCAATCTTTGCCACCATTGCCCAAAACCCGATCCCAATTATCGAAGTTAGGGATAAGTAGAACATTACTGTAAAACCTATGATTGAATTATTAAATGACCTTCTCATGTCGTAGAACGCCGTAGCTAAGCCAACACTCGTAGCGCCGGGAACCAATTCTTCAATCTCCTTAAATTGTGCGCCGAACTTCAACTTTTGTTCATCATAAAATTTGTCAAGCTGCGCGATGCGCTGATCAATTTCACCGCGCAAGCCATATTTCGTCTTTTCATCGCTCGAATTTTCATTGCCAAAGACTTTCAAATAAAGCTCTTCTAAATCCTTCCGCTCTTGCGAAATCGATTCAACATATTTCAAGGCCTTTTCTCGTTCAGCCTGAATTGATGCGAGTGAGTCAAGAATCCTTTTCCTTAATGAATTGTTGGATTCATCGCCCACTAATGCTTCATGGTAAAACTGTGTAATGTTATTCTTTTCTTCTTCGACAATTCTGACGAATTCCTGAATTTTGTATTTAATGCCTTCTTTATCAACCTCGTTTGCGAAGAGTTCACGCTCGTAAGCGTTTATACTAATCTTCGCTGTAGTAACCTCCTCTTCAATTCGCATCACAGAGGTCCTTTTACTTCTTAACTCTGTCAACAACTCACGACCGCTCGTACGATATGATTCGGCATATTCATTGACAGTAGTGTGGTATGCCTCAAGCGCATCTTTCAATGATTTGACTGCATCGGCAGGATTACTTACAACCCAGGGTCTAACGTAGGTTAATAAGTTATCTGCGTTTGCATTTGCATGTTGTAGATACTTAATGTTTCTATTTTGCTGATATTCACGAATTTGCTGAAGGCAGCTCGACAATTGCCCTTGGAAGTTATCCCAAGTACCTATTGGAACTAAGTCGGTATCTAGGGCATTCAATAATCCTTCAATGTACTTAATCACTTTCCTTAATCGAGCCAATTCTTCAACGGAAGTTAAAATTGATTCGTCGTCAATTTTCAATTCTGTAAGTAGCTTTAACAGCGTTTTCCATTCTGGTTGAAAAGAATGTTTTGTAAATGCATCGCTCCATCTAGACATTTATAGTCTCCTCATCATTTTGAAGTTGAATTTCGCCAGAAAGTAGCTTGGGGAGTAGGTTATCTCGTGCATTTGAAAGGCTCAAACTTTCAGAATTTAAATTCTCAATAATCGAATATGACGGCCTTACTATTTCGGAAAAATACAGTCGTGAAGCTTTGCTTGCGCAGACAAATTTCCAATTCGCGATCGCATCCTTATCACCTCGTGGCATTTTCGCGCCTTTCGACGTACGCATCATGAATTCGAAAAACTCGTCTTGATAAAGTAAGTTGTACAGAAATTCTTCACATCCTTTTTCTTTCGCGACAAAACCAAGTACATCGTTTGATCGACCACCATCAAATCGTGCAAGCCAGATTTTCTTAAAATAAGGTCGGATGTTGGAAATTAGAATGTGATTAGGTGAAAAGCTAGGCACCGTCGGTACCGATGGTAAGGATGTTGCAGCAGTTACTCCACCACGATTCTCAAGCATATTTTCGGTCGAGATATAGTTGCTGACGTTCAGTTTTGAGACTTCGATTTTGCCGTTCGCATATTGCGCGATGTCGGATAGAGATTTCACCTCCCACCCCTTCGGCACATCCCCCAACTCCGAATCCACCAAAGCATCTGGGAATAGGGCTGCGGTGGTTTTTAGGTTTTGTTGGGTTTCTGGTGGTAACTGGACTAGTTGGTCTGGGGTTTTGCCGCTGATGGCGCACATGGCGGCGCGTTCGATTTCTTCTGGCGTTGCGCCCACTTCTTTGGCGGCTATCTTGGCGCGTGTGGGTTCGAAATCGACAAACCAGCTTTTGAATAGGGCTTGTGCGATTTGTTCTAGGGTTTGGTTGGTTTTGTGGTTGAGTTCGATTTTTTTATCAAGGCTCTCTAACTTATCTGCAATCGTTTTTTGAACTGCAAGAGGCGGCTTTACTACCTCTAAACCTTCAATCATCCCTTTTGTGAGTGCATTTCTTGTAGCTCCGACAGCAGCGATGCCAAGCAGGAATGCTTGCATTTTTGGTGAGGACAGTTGGTAACATAAATATCTAGAATCGAAATCTCTTTCATCAGGACGAATAATCGCGACATGTTGGTTCACTCGCGCGGGCAAGTATTTCTTCTTCGCTAAGCAAACTCTTGCTACAGAATCGCCTGTAATGTTTAGTAAGACATCATTAGCCTCAACGATAACGTTTTTTAACTTATTGGCTGCATCTGCGCTTATGAAAACTAATCCATCACTTTTGAATCCACTGTTGTGGATGTTCTGACTGCGAATTAAGCATATCTCACCTTCGTCCGTATATACATTACTCCCGCCGGATGGGGTCGCGCCACTACCAATTTTTGTGCAATGTTCACCAAGTCGAACGAGCGTCCAATCAGAACTCATAACCCAACCCCGCCAAGTTCTTCTTAATCTCCGCTTCCAATCGATCACTCTCTTCAAACTGCGTTTTCAATTGCGCAGTCAAACGCGCCATCTTGTCGGCAAAAGCTTCGCCATCATCCGCCACATCTTCTGCACCAACATAGCGCCCCGGTGTTAGCACGTAGTCGTGTTTTTGTATGTCGGCTAGATTCGCGCTAGAACAAAAACCTTTTTGATCTTCGTAATCTTTCCCCGTTTGCCATGCGTGAAACACGTCGCAAATCTTATTCAGATCATCTTGCGTGAAGTCGCGCAACACGCGGTCTTTCATGTAGCCGAGATTGCGCGCATCGATGAACAGTACTTTGTTTCTGCGGTCGATTAATTGACGGCCACTTGCCGCCGTGCGGGCGTTTTTGTTTTTGGTGAGGAACCAGATACAAGCAGGGATTTGGGTGTTGGTGAAGAGTTGCCCCGGTAGTGCGACCATGCATTCGATTAAATCGTTGTCGATTAAGGCTTTGCGGATATCGCCTTCGCCGCTGGTGTTGGAACTCATGGAGCCGTTTGCCAGCAACAGACCGAGGCTGCCGTTGGGTGCCAAGTGATACAGCATGTGTTGCAACCATGCGAAGTTGGCATTGCCGGAAGGTGGCTTGCCATAGACCCAGCGCGGGTCGTTGTCATCGACACCGGTGTCCCATTCTTTCATATTGAAGGGCGGGTTCGCCATCACAAAGTCGGCGCGTAGATCGGGGTGTTGGTCGTTGGTGTAGGTGTTGGCGGGCTCTTTGCCGAAATTAAAATCAATACCACGGATCGCCATGTTCATGGCGGCGAGTTGCCATGTGGTGTGGTTGTATTCTTGGCCGTAAATAGAGACGTCACCGATCTTGCCTTTGTGGGCGGTGATGAATTGTTCCGACTGCACAAAGAAACCACCTGAACCCATGGCAGGGTCATACACGCGGCCTTTGTAGGGTTCTAACATTTGCACGATCAAACTCACGATGGCTTTAGGCGTGTAAAACTGGCCGCCTTTTTTGCCTTCGGCTAAGGCGAATTGGCCGAGAAAATATTCGTAGACGTGGCCGAGGATATCTTTGCTTGATAGCGATTCGTGTTTGAACGGAATGGTGGAAATTAAGTCGATCAATTCACCCAGTTTGGCTTGGTCGATTTGCAATTGCGTGTAGCGTTTGTTGAGGACGCCTTTGAGCTTGGGATTGTCGATTTCAATCGCGTCCAAGGCGTAATCGATGAGATGCCCGACGGAGCTGATTTTGATGTTTTTGATTTCGCCTTTACTTTGCACTGGCAGCTCTGCACCACCGATGACGACTTTGTTATTGTCACGCAAAAATTGCCAACGCGCGACGGGCGGCACCCAGAAGGTATTGGTTTCGAGATAGTAGTCGCGGCCTTCGAGTTCGCTGGCGATGTCGGCTTGGTAGTCGGCGTCGTCATCAAAATCGGCAGGGTCGATGAAGTAATCGTTGTCGGGATTGGTGAATTGCGCCTTGAGCTCGTCACGACGAATATCAAAGGCATCGGACACATATTTCAAAAACACCAGCCCCAACATGACGTGCTTGTATTGCGAGGCATCGAGCGAGGGCAGAAGTTTGTTGGCGCTGGTCCAGAGTTTTTTCTCTAGATTGTTGAGGAATTCTTGTTCGTTTTGATCGGTCATGGATTCTTTGAGTTCTTATGAAAACACGCATTGATGGCTAATGCAATTCCGCTAAGCTCAAAACATTGAGACGTCATCCCTGCGTAGGCAGGGATCCAGCGTCTTTAGGCTTTTACGCCACTGGATTCCCGCCTTCGCGGGAATGACGAGACATTAGGCAAGAGCTTGACTGAACTGCATTACGCATTGAAGGCAATACGTGTTTGGTGAATAGCGAGTATTTTGGATAACACAAGCGCGCTAGTCTAACTCAGCGATAGGGGAATGTGGGAGTAGGATGGAAGCAGAAAACAAAAAAGCCCTGTTATTGCTAACAGGGCTTTGTGTTCTGGTGGTGATAGGTGGATTTGAACCACCGACCCCAGCATTATGAGTGCTGTGCTCTAACCAACTGAGCTATATCACCAAGAAGCCCAAGATTATGCCAGTGGATGTGCAGTGCGTCAAGAATTAATCTGAATTGCTGATGTGGTGTCTGGAAAATTCATTAACGTCGCTTAAGTTCTATTAATTTGTTCCGAACGATGCGCGGGCATGCTGCAATACTTGTTCACTAACCTTGTCTTGTGTGCAATCTACGATTAGCCTTTCAGGAATGGAGCGACACCAAGTAAGTTGGCGTTTGGCTAGTTGTCTGGTGGCGATGATGCCGCGTTCGCGCATTTCCTGGTAGTCGATGCTGCCATCTAAATAATCCCAAGCTTGGCGATAGCCTACGCAGCGTATGGATGGTAAATCGGCATTCAAATCAGATCTGAGTTTGAGTTGGCGTACCTCGTCAATGAAGCCTTGTTCTAACATGATGTCGAAGCGTTTGGCGATGCGCTCGTGTAGGAAGCTGCGGTCGCTTGGTTCCAATGAAATCGGTAATAGGTCGAATGGCGCTGCAGCTCTTGGCTGCTGTGCGATGAGTGACGACATTGCTTGTCCTGTCAGTTGGTAGATTTCTAATGCGCGTTGTATGCGTTGGCTATCGTTGGGCTGTAAGCGCGCAGCGGTGATGGGATCGACTTGCGCCAGTCGTGCGTGTAAGCCAGGTGCGCCTATCTCTGCCATGTCGGCGTCGAGTTGGGCGCGGATGGTGGGATCAGCTGGGGGTAGGTCGTCGATGCCGTTGATCAGGGCTTTGTAATACATCATGGTGCCGCCAACCAAAATCGGGAGTTTGCCTCGCCCTTGAATTTCTTTTACTAGGCGCGCACTGTCGTTCAAAAATTGCGCGACGGAATAGGATTCACTCGGGTCAATAATATCTATCAGGTGATGCGGCGCAGCGGCTAACTCTTCTGCATTCGGTTTTGCTGTCCCAATATTCATCTCGCGATAGACGAGCGCTGAATCGACAGAAATGATTTCAGCAGGGACTTCACGCGCGATCGCCAGCGCTGCTGCGGTTTTGCCGGAAGCAGTCGGACCCATGATGGCGATGATTTTTTGTTGTGGCATATTATTAAATTAAAAGCTTAGAACCTCTCAACACAGAGGCACAGAGACACGGAGAAAGGCAAGAGTTTTTTATCAGAAGAACCAAAGAAGCATAGTGGATTCGTTGAATTCTTTTTAGGTTTCTCAGTGCCTCTGTGTCTCTGTGTTGAGGGGTTTTGATTTCGGTCTACTGCCCCCGCATAAACATCCTATCCAGATCATTCAATCCCATTTGTACCCAAGTCGGTCGACCATGATTACATTGGTCGGCTCGCTCAGTTTGTTCCATCTGGCGCAGCAGGGCGTTCATCTCGACTAATGTTAGACTGCGATTGGCACGTACTGCAGTGTGGCAGGCGAGGGTGCCTAGTAATTCATTACGTCGGTCGATTAGTACGCGTGAGCCGCCAAATTCTCTGACTTCGCGTAAGACGTCGCGAGCCAATGATTGTGCATCGGCATTTTTTAGTAAGGCCGGTACGGCACGGACTGCCAGGGTTGTTGGTGAAATCGCGGCGATATCAAAACCCAGTGACTTCAAGATATCTTGATTTTCTTCTGCGGTCGCGACTTCGATGCCGTCGGCGTGGAAAGTCATGGGAATCAATAAAGACTGCACAGGCATGGCGTTTTCATCCAAGGCATTTTTGAGCTGTTCATACAAAATGCGCTCGTGCGCTGCATGCATATCGACTAGGACCAAACCTTTGCTGTTTTGCGCCAGCACATAAATGCCATGTAACTGGGCGAGGGCAAAGCCGAGCGGATGGTCGTCGCTGGGTAAATTGGAGTCACCTGCTTGTGCCGCTTTGCTGCCAAAAAATGCGCCGTAACTCTCGGCCGATTGAGCGACTCCTGCACCCTGCGCACGT
The DNA here is from genome assembly GCF_058808015.1 of Undibacterium sp. GW821-FHT11H02. Taxonomy (NCBI): domain Bacteria; kingdom Pseudomonadati; phylum Pseudomonadota; class Betaproteobacteria; order Burkholderiales; family Oxalobacteraceae; genus Undibacterium; species Undibacterium sp. GW821-FHT11H02. Next base: position 32,333 of record NZ_JBXARG010000012.1, read on the forward strand.
TGTTGCATGAAGCTGTAATCGTAGCTGCCGCTGTTGCCAGCATTGCCACCGTAGCTGCCACTTTGGTTCAGATCACTATCCTTGATGGCAAAAGCGGGCGAAGCAAATTGCGCTGAAAAGCTGGTTTGCTCGCCCCCTATCCACGGCAGCCGTCCTTTATTACTTTCGGTTTCGCCTATGCCCGCTGTGGCTGGTGCTGGCACAGTACCAAAAGCCGTCGCTGAAGTTTGCGCTAATGCGCGATTCACCGCATGAAAGACGAACTGATGCACGGCGCGGCTGTCGCGGAAACGTACTTCAATCTTGGAGGGATGGACATTGACGTCAACCAAAGCCGGATCGAGGTCTAATGCGATGACGTAGGAGGGGTAGCGATCGCCATGCAAAACATCTTGATAGGCAGCACGTACCGCATGCGTCAATAATTTATCGCGTACAAAGCGACCATTGACGTAAAAATATTGCGCATCAGCGCGGCCTTTAGAGGCCGTCGGTAGGCCAATGAAACCATGCAAACGCAAAGGTCCTGCGCATTCGTCGATCGGTAAGCGAGCATTGGCAAAGCCATCACCCAAAATCGTCGCGCTACGTTTGTCGATAGCACTGACATTCCAATGATCGACGGTCTTGCCGTTGTGCGATAAAGAAAACGACACATCAGGTCGTGCTAATGCAATACGACGCACGACTTCGGCGCAATGCCCAAATTCCGTTTGTTCCGATTTTAAAAATTTACGGCGAGCTGGCGTGTTGTAATACAAATCTTGCACATCGACCGTGGTGCCTTGCGCGCCGGATGCGGGGGTGATCTTGCCGCTTTCGATTTGCCAGGCATGTGGTGCTTCAGCCGTACGTGTCGTTAGCGTCAGAATCGCCACCGATGAAATCGAAGCCAAGGCCTCGCCACGGAAGCCTAATGTGGCAACGTTTTCTAATTCTTCTAGCGAGGTAATTTTGGATGTTGCGTGGCGTTGTACCGCAAGTGGCAATTGGTCGGCGGGGATGCCTCTGCCATTGTCGATAATGGCGATACGTTTCACGCCACCTTCCTCCAGCCTCACAGTAATATGAGTCGCGCCAGCATCTAATGCATTTTCGAGTAATTCTTTTACTACGGCGGACGGGCGTTCAACTACTTCGCCTGCGGCAATTTGAGAAATTAAATGATCGGGTAGCGCCTGAATTGGGCGGGGAGATAAGGATGTCGTCATGCTGTCATTATAACTGTGTTCGCATAGTGTATGATGACGCCGCGAGCGTCTGGCTAGCGAATTAAAAATAGAATTTGCCCTCAAAGAAAGTGGAGCATTATGGATTTTATGCAGTTTTTAGATATGGTGTTGCATGTCGATAAGATGGGGCAACTGATTGAACAATATGGCACATTGATTTACGTGGTGCTGTTTGCCATCATATTTTGTGAGACCGCCTTTGTTGTTTTTCCGTTTTTGCCTGGTGATTCTTTGCTGTTTATCGCGGGAACTTTCTGTGCCGCTGGTGCGATGGACCCCTGGTTTCTGATTGCGATTCTGTTATTCGCCTCTATCTCTGGTAACTCGATTAATTATTGGATAGGAAGCACCATAGGCCATCGAGTGATGGCCGGTAATTCGCGCTGGATTGATAAAGGCGCGCTGGAAAAGACGCATGCTTTCTATGAAAAACATGGTGGCAAAACGATCGTATTAGCGCGTTTCACGCCTATCGTGCGTACTTTCGCACCGTTCGTTGCAGGCTTCTCTGACATGAGTCATCGCAATTTTCAGTTTTACAACGTGCTTGGCGCCATCTTATGGATAGTGTCTTTGATATTGGCAGGATTCTATTTTGGTCACATTCCTTTGATCAAAAATAATCTCTCCATCATTGTGATGATAGGCGTCGGTGCCGCAATCGTGCCGATTATTCTAGGTTTGGTGTGGAAATTTGGACGTAAGCTTTTGCTTAAGAAATCGTCTTAAATTGTCCTTCATTTAGCCTCTCATCTTCATGCAAGCCTCTGGCAACGATAATCAAGTTATTTGGTTACAAGCAGAGGCGCCTGCTAAACCTACTACGGGACAAACGTGCAATGGCTGTGGCGTTTGTTGCGCCGCCGATCCTTGTCCTGTAGCGCGGGTCTTTCTATGGCAGTGGCGCGGCGCTTGTCGCGCTTTAGAATGGCATCCCGACATAGTGCAATATCGCTGCGGTATGTTGTTGCGTCCGGCGCATTACCTGTTTTTGCTTCCGCGTTTTCTTGAAACACGCTTTCAATCTTGGATACGGCGTTGGATTGCGGCGGGCGTAGCTTGCGATTCAGATGCGCATATAGAGTAGCTGCTGAGAACAAGTAATATTTGCTTGATAATTTGCTTCTAAATACTCGTGCAGCATAAGTAAAGCGTTTTAAAAGATTGGAAACGCAGGCTTGAGTTCTATAGAATGCCTTGATCTTTTGCCGACGTTTATCCAAGCTCGGGCAATCAGCGAATAACATGTAAGGACACCCCTCAGTGATAGAAATCGCTCAGTTAGAAAAAGATTATCAAGTACAAGGGCGCCAAATCAGTGCGCTGCGCAATATCAATCTTGATATCGCCCAAGGTGAAGTATTTGGCATTATTGGCCGTTCCGGTGCAGGCAAAAGTACTTTGCTACGTGCGCTGAATTTACTTGAACGACCAAGCCGCGGCAAGGTGGTGTTTGAAGGTGAGGACATCACACAATTTAATACCAAGCAGTTGCAGGAATTACGTCAGCGTATAGGCATGGTATTTCAACATTTCAATCTATTGAGTGCAAAGACTGTCGCGCAGAATATTGAATTTCCACTCAAGCTGACTGGTAAATATACAGCGCAGCAGCGCGCAGCCCGGGTCGCAGAGTTATTGGATTTGGTCGGCTTGCAAGAGCATGCGGCTAAATATCCGGCGCAATTATCGGGTGGACAAAAACAACGTGTAGGCATCGCTCGCGCTTTGGCTAATTATCCGCATTTACTCTTATGTGATGAAGCGACTTCAGCGCTCGATCCGGAGACTACCCAAGCGATTTTGCGTTTGCTACTCGACATCAATCAAAAGCTAGGTTTGACCATCGTTCTGATCACGCATGAAATGCAAGTGATACGCAGTATCTGTGATCGTGTCGCCGTGATTGATGGTGGCGAGATTGTGGAAACCGGTAATGTGGTCGAAGTATTTCTCCATCCACGTCACGCCGTGACGCAAAGCTTGGTGGCAGAAAACCAGGCTTTGGATTTGAGTTTGTTGCAGGAGTTGTCGCAACGCGGACAAGGCAGTTCGCTCAGTTATTTGCTGCGTCTGACTTATGTAGGTTCTGCGACGCATGAACCTATCTTAAGCCGTATCGCGTCGCAAACCAAGGCTGAGATTACGATCTTGCAAGGGGTGATAGCGCGAATTAAAAATACCCCTTACGGTCAATTAATCGTGGAGCTACTCGGTGAGGAAAATGAAATTGATGCAGTTTTGAAATTACTAGGACAAGCCGATATTCGTGTCGATGTGTTGAATCATTTACTCACGAATTCGCCTGCCTATTCGTCGAATCTATCGTCAAGCCAAGCGCAGGAGAAATAATATGGATTTTTCAGTGATAGATTGGGACGATATTTTACAAGCGACCTTGGATACCTTGACCATGACTGGTGTCTCCTTGGTGTTTACGATCTTGCTTGGTTTGCCTTTGGGTGTTTTATTATTTTTAACAGGTAAAAAACAATTACTGCAACAAGGTGCGCTGTACGCATTACTGTCTTTTGTCGTGAATATGCTGCGCTCAGTGCCGTTTATTATCTTGTTGATTGTCTTGATTCCGTTGACCTTATTTTTGGTTGGCACATCGCTGGGTGTGGCGGGTACGATTCCGCCTCTGGTGATCGGTACCACACCATTTTTTGCGCGCTTGGTAGAAAACGTTTTGCGTGAAGTTGATAAAGGCATCATAGAAGCTTGTCAGGCCATGGGTGCTAAGACCTATCAAATCATTTTGCATGCCTTATTGCCGGAAGCTTTGCCCGGATTATTGGCAGCAACGACAGTAACAACGATTGCACTGGTCTCGTATTCGGCGATGTCGGGTGTGATCGGGGGCGGTGGCTTGGGTGATCTGGCTTTGCGTTTTGGTTACCAGCGGTTTCAGACTGAAGTCATGATTGTGACCGTGGCCATCTTGGTGATTCTGGTTCAACTGTTTCAGTGGTTAGGCGACGCCTTGGTGGCGCGCTTTAGTCGTAAATAATTGTAGAAAAACGATAGCGATCTTATGTCCAAATTTATTCAAATTAAATTCAATCAAAAAAAACGTCAGCTTTTGTCCTTAGCAGGTGCAGGCCTTTTGTTATTGAGTAGTGCAAGTTATGCGCAAGAGACCATTACGATTGCCGCTAATCCAGTTCCCCATGCGGAGATTTTGGAATTTGTGAAACCGCAATTGGCTAAACAAGGTGTGATCTTGAAAATCAAAGTATTTACTGATTATATTCAACCAGGTGTGCAAGTTAACGAGAAACATCTGGATGGTAATTACTATCTGACGCAACCGTATTTGAACGAGTTTAAGAAAAGTCACAAGAATGATATCCAAGTGCCGCTGGTGAAAGTGCATGTAGAACCATTTGCGGGCTATTCGACTAAATACAAAAAACTTAGTGATTTACCGAATGGTGCGACGGTTGCGATTCCGAATGATCCGGCCAATTCTGGACGCGCGCTCATTTTGTTGGCGAAGCAGGGCTTATTGAAGCTCAAAGATATCAATAATATTTCAGCGACTAAAAAAGACATCGTCGAGAATCCTAAAAATTTGAAATTTAAAGAATTAGAAGCGGCCACTCTGCCACGTATTTTGGGACAAGTTGATCTGGCTTTAATTAATACCAATTACGCAATAGAAGCGAAATTGAATCCCTTAAAAGATTCTTTGTTTATAGAAGATGCGAATTCACCTTACGCCAATTTATTGGTTGCTCGTGAGGATAATAAGAATAGTCCGGCCTTCAAAAAACTCGCTGCTGCCTTGAATTCTCCTGAAGTGAAGAAATTCATACAAGAGCGTTATAAAGGTGCGGTGGTGCCAGCGTTTTAGAGATGTTTAATTTGTAGGGCGAGTGCAACCCCATAGGTGCTAAGCAGATGCCCAAAACCACTAAGCACAGGTAAGCAGCATGCTGCGCACGAGAAATTTAGAGAATACACAGAGGAAAATTTTTCTGAGTGAGTTGTGAGAATTTGAGCTATCTCTTGCCTTTCTCGATGTCTCTGTGTCTCTGTGTCTCTGTGTTGAGAGGTTTTGTTGTAGGGCGGGTGAAACCCGCGCCGCCAGTCAACCAAGCACCTAGGCAGCGCGGGTTTCATCCGCCCTACCAATTTCTATGCAATCTTGCCACGAGTCATGGGAGGATTTTTGGCAAAGTATTTTTTGATCCCTTTTACTATCGCCTCCGCTAATTCATCCTGATAGCCCTCATCGGTCAGGCGCGCTTCTTCTTCGGGATTTGAAATGAAGGCCGATTCGATCAAGATGCTAGGGATATCTGGTGCTTTCAGCACGGCAAAGCCAGCTTGTTCGACCGATGCTTTATGCAGGCGATTGACGCCGGCGATTTCTTTCAGAACGACTTTGCCCAGCTTCATACTATCGTTGATCTGTGCCGTCGTGGACAAATCTAGTAAGACTCCCGCCAGATGACGGTCTTGCGATTTGATATTAATACCGCCAATGAGATCAGCATCATTTTCTTTTTTTGCCAACCAGCGTGCAGCGGTCGAGCTTGCACCTTTTTCAGATAAGGCGAAGACTGAGGAACCGCGTGCAGTCGGCTCGACAAAAGCATCAGCATGGATAGATACAAACAAGTCAGCCTGCACGCCGCGTGCTTTACTGACGCGAGTTTGTAGTGGTACAAAATAGTCACCATCGCGGGTTAGCATGACGCGCATATTCGGGACTTGTTCCAGCTTAGATTTAAGTCGTTTGGCAATCGCCAAGACCACATCTTTTTCACGACTGCCAGCTCGGCCTAAAGCACCGGGATCTTCGCCGCCATGACCGGGATCAAGGGCGATGGTGATCATGCGTATTTGTGAGTTGGCGGGACTTGCTTCTTTCCCATCCTTATGGTCTTTGTTTTCTTTTGCTTCGCCAATCAAAGGTTTTTCTGTTTTAGAAGTCACATTGCTGGAAGTCAGGGCAGGCGTATCTTCCTTGTGCCATTCGCCTTTTTCTATCAATGCAGTAATCGGATCAACAGGGTTGGCTGGATATAAGTCAAAGACCAAGCGATGCTGATAATCACCGATAGGTTTGAGCGTAAATACCTGAGGATTGATCTCGGCTTTGAGATCAAACACCATGCGCACGACGTTGGGTCGATTTTGGCCTACCCGCACTTGTTTGATGTAGGGATCATTGGTCTGTATTTTGGCGACCAGCTCTTTGAGCGTCGCATTCAGACTTAAACCTTCAATTTCAACCACCAGTCGATTCGGGTCTTTGACTAGAAAATGCGTGGCTTTTAACTCAGCATCATTTTCTAAAGTGACGCGAGTATAGTCAGCGGCAGGCCACACCCGCACGGCTAAAATTTGCATCGCTTGTGCAGACTGTGGCGCGAAAACTGAGAGCAATAAGCAGCCACCTGCTTTTAAAAACGTACGACGATTTTTGCCTGGTGTGGGCGTCGTCATTGCATTGTCAGGTGATTGTTTAGCTAACTTGGACATCAGAGATTGGGGGCAAAGTGCAACTGGTTCAGGCATGCATTGCCTTTTTCGGAATTTGCCTGTAATTTTACCTCACGACCTACCGCGAGAATATCAATAAACACTTCGAGATCGGCGCGTGGCAACAAGCCCTCTGCTTTTTCTGGCCATTCTACGACGCAGATAGTTTCTGCATTAAATTCGTCACGAAAACCGGCATCGATAAATTCATCGGCACTGATCATGCGATATAGGTCAAAATGCATAAACTTGCATGTAAGGCTTTTTATTTGAACTTGGTAAGGCTCAGCTAGAGTGTAAGTCGGGCTTTTGACATTACCCTGATGCCCGGCAGCATGCAGGATGGCGCGAGTCAAGGCAGTTTTACCAGCACCCAGATCACCGTGTAAATAAATGACTAAGCCAGGTTGTAAGCAAAGCGCCAGGCTTTTACCCAAAGCCTGCGTGGCCGCTTCATCGTGCAGGCTTGTTTTATAATGTTGCATTGGTGATGACCTCGATCAATCTAGGTTCAGCCAGCTTGTTTTTTTATTGTTATGAAAGTTTACAAACTGGCTTGCTAATTGGTTTGATATTTAGCGCGAACCTTACCATAATCCGCCGAAACATTGCAAAAAGCACTGAATCTCAGCTTTTTTAAAGAAATTTTATGAGCGTTCCAGCCCACGATTACACCCAGCTTGCCTTAGAGATAAAGCAGCTCGGCCAGCAAATTGGCTTTGCCGATGTCAGAATTAGTGACGTCGATCTGTCGCGCGTGGCACCTGCTTATCAAGCGTGGATAAATGCTGGTTTTCATGGCGAGATGGCGTATATGGCCTCACATGGCAGTAAACGCTATCAGCCTGATGAATTGGTGCCGGGAACGATCAGAGTCATTACAGCACGCATGGATTATTTGCCGCGTGATACGCCTGAGAATTGGCGTGAACGTGAAAAGACATTTGCACCCGACGCAGCCGTCATTTCAATTTATGCGCGCGGTCGCGATTATCACAAGGTCTTGCGTCAGCGTTTGCAACGACTAGCGGATCTTATTGCTGAGCGTGTGGGTGAATTTGGCTATCGGGTGTTCACCGATTCAGCGCCAGTGATGGAGGTCGCCTTAGCGGAGAAAGCTGGCTTGGGATGGCGTGGCAAACATACATTGCTACTAACTCGTGAAGCCGGGTCCTTGTTTTTTTTGGGCGAAATATTGGTGGATATTCCCTTACCTGTCGATCCACCCACCAGCAATCATTGCGGTCAGTGCAGTTCTTGTATCGATGTTTGTCCAACTCAAGCGATCGTTGCGCCCTACAAGCTTGACGCACGTCGCTGTATTTCATATTTGACGATAGAGCTGCATGGCAGTATTCCAGTTGAGTTACGTCCCTTGATTGGCAATCGCGTCTATGGTTGTGACGATTGTCAGCTGTATTGTCCCTGGAATAAATTTGCCCAAGTCGCGCAAGTCGAGGACTTTGACGTGCGGCATGGCCTGGATTCACGCAGTATGCGGGAACTATTTGCTTGGGATGAAGCAGAGTTCTTACGCAGGATGGAAGGCAGCCCGATTCGTCGTATTGGCCATGAAAAATGGTTGCGCAATTTGGCAGTGGGATTAGGAAATGCCGCGACATCGATGAAAGGTGATGAGGCGATTGTGCAGGCTTTACAAGCGCGTTTGGCGCATCCCTCGGACTTAGTACGTGAGCATGTAGCGTGGGCTTTAGCGCAGCACAGCGTGTAAATTTACTTCAACAGTCCCGCCAGTTCCACCGCAGATTTGATCTGCATTTTATCAAAGATGTTGGCACGATGAACTTCTACCGTGCGCATGCTGATGCCCAATTCATCGGCGATATTCTTGTTCATCTTGCCGACCAAGATCAGTTCTAATACTTCGCGCTCTCGTTGCGATAAGCTATTTAGCCGGGTTTGCACGACGAAAGCCGCGCCTGCCTGTAAGGACATGTGCAAAGCTTCCTGCACTCTGTCCATCAAAGCATTGTCATTAAATGGTTTTTCGACAAAATCAAAAGCGCCGCGCTTTAGACTATCCACTGCCATAGGCACGTCGCCATGTCCGGTCAGGAAGATCACGGGCAAACGTTGCGTCAAGTGCCGGGCACTGAGAATATCGAATAGAGCGGTACCACTGAGTTCAGCCATACGTACGTCGAGTAATAAACAATCACCTTCTTTGGCGAAATGCCAGCCAGATTCCAAATACGCTAAGAATGCTTCACCACTCGCATAAGTTCTGGCAGCAATATTGCGTGATCTGGCTAGCCAGAGCAGGGCATCTCGCAAGACTTCTTCATCATCGACGATGTGTAGCATAGTGTCTCCCGCTTTTTGTTAAGGTATCAATTGCTATTTTTGCTGTGGCTGACATCGCAGGGAATCGTAAATTCAAAAACCGTTCCACCCGCCGGATTCTCGCGATACTTTAAACTGCCACCATGAAACTCTATCGCAGTCCGACAAATATTCAAACCCATACCCATACCAGTCGCTTTGGTTGAGAAGAAAGGTGAGAATAATTTTTCGGCTATGTCGGAGGCGATGCCGTGTCCCTGATCTATCACTTGAATTAAGACTAGCTGTGGATATTTGGGATTGTTGTCCGCACTCAAATGCGCATGGATTTGTAATTGGCGCTGCGGGTAGGCGACCTCTTGCATGGCTTCCATCGCATTCCGAGTCAGATTTAATAGAACTTGTTCTATCAAGACTTTATCGGCAAAGACATCTGGTAAGTCTGGATCAATTTGATAATGCACGTGAATATGGGCATTGTGGGCTTGCAGCTCGATCAAAGGCATGACGCTTTGTAGCAGGGCATTAATGCTCAACGGCGCGCGGCTGGCTTCGCGTTTTTTGACGAATTCATGCACGCTGCGAATGACTTGGGCTGCGCGTTGTGCCTGTTGTTTGGCTTTTTCTAAAGCCTCGCTTAAAGTCTGCCTCAGGTTTTTGGGAATTGCGTTTTGCGTGGTGTGCGATGGAGCTATTGCATCGTCTTCTTGCTGCAACATATTTAAAGCGCCCGTGGTATAGCTAGAAATCGCTGCCAAGGGTTGATTCAATTCATGCGCCAGCATGGACGCCATTTCGCCCATGGTCGCCAGCCTGGCATTTGCGTGCAGTTTTTCTTCCTGCTGCCGGGTCAATTCTTGAGCGCGTTTTAATTCAGACACATCGAGAATAGAACTCATCCAACCCGTTTGTTGACCGTGCTCGTCCACTAAAGGCGATTCATAGATCAATACTGGAAAACGTTCGCCATTGGCGCGTTGATAAATGATTTCGAAACCTTCGGGCTGCACGGTACCTGTCAAAATCTGCGCAAATCGGGTTTCATATTCGGCTCTTTCTTCGGGTGCCCAATACGGCATAGGTGGTAATCTGCCGACTAGTTCTTCCGCTGGAAAACCTATCATTTTGCAGAAAGAAGGATTGACATAGGTCAGGCGTCCTTCCATATCGCGCGCTCTTAAACCCGTGATAAGTGAGTTTTCCATCGCAGCACGAAAGGCCGCTTCTTTGCGTAGGGCGCCTTCTGCTTGCAGGCGGCGATGAATATCGCGCCATAAGGCAATCAAGCTCCAGACCAAGCCCAGCGATAATAAAACGACTGAAAGTACCAGTAAATTCGCTAATAATTTGGGGGCGCTCTTGGTGCTATTGGTGTGTAAGGTCAGCGTCAGTTGTGGTAACTCCAACGCCCGGTTGTGTGTGTAGATATTTTTTCCCGGTCCGCCTGCAACACGTTTGGCTAAGATTCTTTCGTCGCTGTCTAAAAGCGTGATGGCATTTTCCTGAGCAAACCACCACGGCACGGCCTCATCGAGTAAAGTTTGCAAACGATAACTGACCGTTATGCTCGCCAGATAAACTTGGTCGCGGAAAAGCGGAAAGCGGCACAGTACTATGCCCGCCTTTTGTGCGTGTTTCATGCACGAAGGTTTTTGAATTTTTTGCGTAAATAATGCGCTGGCCAAAATGGCTTGCCGGATCAATTCCCGATTATCGGATTGTGCTGAACCCTGCGTGTTATCTAAGGCACTGTCACTGTTAGCTGCGATCAATTTGTTCTGGCTATCCCACAACATCAAATCTTGAATTTCATGATTATTGTTGGTGTAGAGGCGCAGACGATCAATGAGTGCCTCATGATTGATTTTGTTATGTACAAAATCTTCACTCAATGCCACCAAACTCTCTTCATTGCGTTTTAATTGAAATTGGATTGCTTGTTCCACCCATAAAGTGTCAGCGATCAATTGTTCTTGTCGCTCGTTCGCTTCCATGCGTTGCGCTTGCCAAGGGAGCCAGATCAAAACCGCCAAAAATAGCAGTACCAACAGGATGGGCAGCATCCAGGGCAGAGCGACAGAAAAGGCGCGGGTAGGAGCGGGTTTTGTGGTCATGACAAAAGTGTAGCTGAAGTGCTGCGGCTAAAGTATCTGGTCATGATTTTGTGTAATTCAGGCGACATTGTGGTTAACCACAGTTGTACATTTGCGCTGGAGAAGCTAATAATGTTTGTACAATTTTAAAACCAGGAGACTTTAATGAAATCCCATTCTATTCAACAATCCGTTCTTCAACCGAAACGACGTAGTGTGTTGGCAGTCATCGCTGCGCTATCGACCGTTACACTAGCCCTGGGCATGAGTAGTCATGCCTTGGCGCAAAACCCTATCATTATCAAGTTTAGTCATGTAGTTGCCAATGACACACCTAAAGGCAAAGCGGCAGAGCGTTTTAAAGAATTAGCAGAAAAGGCGACCAAAGGCCGGGTCAAAGTCGAGTTGTATCCAAATAGTACTTTGTATAAAGATAAGGAAGAGCTGGAAGCATTACAACTGGGCGCAGTGCAAATGCTGGCACCGTCCTTAGCGAAATTTGGTCCGCTCGGCGTAAAAGAGTTTGAAGTCTTCGATCTGCCGTTTATTTTTCAGAATCGCGACGTCTTACATCGTGTCACGGAAGGACCCGTCGGCGCTAGCTTGATGGCAAAATTAGAGCCGAAAGGAATTACAGGGCTGGCATTTTGGGACAATGGTTTTAAAGTCATGTCATCTAATGTCCCCATGCGTGTACCGGCTGATTTGAAAGGTAAAAAATTACGCATACAGTCATCCAAAGTATTGGATGCACAGATGCGTGCTATGGGCGCAAATCCTCAAGTGATGGCCTTCTCCGAGGTTTATCAGGCATTGCAGACGGGCGTGGTCGATGGTACAGAAAATCCACCGTCTAACTTGTACACACAAAAAATGCATGAGGTACAAAAACACGTGACAGTGACCAATCACGGCTATTTAGGCTATGCCGTCATTGTGAATAAGAAATTTTGGGATGGACTGCCAGCCGATATCCGCGCCGAACTCAACACGGCGATGAAATCTGCCACCCAATATGCGAATGCTATCGCGCAGCTTGAAAATGATACGGCTTTAGAAGCGGTAAAGAAATCGGGCAAAACCACGGTCTATAATTTGACTGACAAAGAACGTGCCGAATGGGCGAAAGTATTGGTGCCGGTCCAGCGTGAAATGGAAGGCCGTATCGGTAAAGAACTGATACAAAGCGTCAATAAAGAAGCACAGGCTTTGGGATTTAAATAAAGTCACTCTCTCGCTTCATCGATCAATCTGAATGCAGCCTGTCTGAAATTTCATTCAGATTGATCTTCCCCACAAAACACCTTCTCATTTTTCTTACAGGGAGCTAGCATGAAATTGCTTGATCACTTGGAAGAGTATTTGATCGCCTTCCTGATGGCTATGGCGACGATCATTACTTTTGTTGCGGTACTGCATCGCTACTTATCGGGCTTTGATATTCCCGTGGTACAGGATGCCTTAATTAAATTGAATACCAGTTGGGCACAAGAGCTGACGATTTATTTATTCGTCTGGATGGCAAAATTTGGCGCTGCTTATGGCGTGCGTTCTGGTATTCATGTCGGTGTTGATGTGCTGGTCAATCGCTTGAGTGACAAGAATAAGAAGTTGTTTGTCTTGATTAGCTTGGGCGCGGGGGCTTTATTTACCGGCATTATCGGCACTCTGGGTGCGAACTTCGTTTACGGCATGGCGCAAACTGATCAAACTTCCGCCGACATGGAAATTCCTATGTGGTGGGTGTATCTGGCGATTCCTTTGGGCTCGTATCTGATGTCTTTCCGCTTCTTACAAGTAGCATGGAATTTTATCAAAACGGGTGAGTTACCCAAGCATGACCACGCTCACGTCGAAGGCTTGGAAGAAGAGGTGAAAGCATGAACGCACTGATTATTTTCACCTTACTGCTCCTGTTAATGATGACGGGGATGCCGATCTCGATTGCGCTTGGTCTAACCGTATTGACCTTCTTATTTACCATGACCACGGTGCCGATTGAATCGGTGGCTCTAAAACTGTTCACCGGTATTGAGAAGTTTGAAATCATGGCGATTCCTTTCTTCATTCTGGCGGGGAATTTTCTAACCCATGGCGGGGTCGCACGCCGCATGATTAATTTTGCCGTATCTATGGTAGGGCATTGGCATGGCGGTTTGGCGTTGGCGGGCGTGTTGGCGTGTGCCTTGTTTGCAGCGGTATCTGGCTCTTCTCCTGCAACGGTGGTGGCGATAGGCTCGATTATTTTGCCTGCGATGGTCAAGCAAGGCTATCCCAAGGGGTTTGGAGCTGGTGTGATTACCACATCCGGTGCTTTGGGCATTTTGATTCCGCCTTCGATTGTGATGGTGATGTATTCCGTATCGACCAATACCTCGGTGGGTAAGTTATTTATGGCAGGTGTGATTCCTGGCTTACTACTCGCGTTCTTCTTGGGATTAACGACTTGGTATTTGGCACGCAAGCATAACTATCCACGCATGAAAAAAGCCACTTGGACTGAACGTCTTGTTGCATTTAGAAAAAGCGCATGGGGCTTGTCCTTGATCGTGATTGTCATGGGCGGGATCTATTCCGGCATGTTCACACCGACAGAAGCAGCGGCAGTGGCAGCGGTCTACGCTTTTATCATCGCTGTGTTTGTGTACAAAGACATGAGCCTGAAAATGGTACCTAAGGTCTTGATAGACTCAGCCGCGATGTCTGCGATGCTGTTATACATCATCACTAATGCAGTTCTGTTTTCATTCCTGATGACCAGTGAAAATATCCCTCAAGCGATGGCAGGCTGGATACTTGATAGCGGCTTTGGCGTAATTAGTTTTTTATTGGTAGTCAACATTCTTTTGCTATTGGCCGGCAATGTGATGGAGCCTTCTTCTATCGTACTGATCATGGCACCGATTTTGTTTCCGGTAGCGATGAAGTTAGGTATTGATCCAGTCCATTTTGGCATCATCATGGTGGTGAATATGGAAGTCGGAATGTGTCATCCACCTGTAGGTTTAAATCTGTATGTGGCTTCTGGCATTACTAAAATGGGGATTACAGAATTAACTATTGCCGTCTTGCCGTGGCTATGTACTATGCTAGGGTTTTTATTATTGGTGACTTATGTCCCTATCATATCGACCTGGCTGCCGGATTTGATCTATAACTAAACGCGATCAAATTGATTTAAGGACTAGAATTTAAATTCGAAAAATGCCGCAAATCTGTCAGGAGTTGCGGCATTTTTTTATGTTGCTCTGAGCGCGTGTAGGCCTAAAATTTCTCTATGGAATGCCTCATGTTTCCTCGTGGAAAATTGACGACCTTAATTAACTAAATTATTTAGTCAAAACGTCAAAAAAAGACAAATTGAACTAACACATTTTTTTTAAACGTTGCGATCTTTCTCTGCTGCAGAAGCACAAATGCAACAAAGCTTTTTATATATCGAGTTGTCGATATTCTTGTCATAAAAGCCGTGCTATATTTCGCACACCTTAGATTTTTGCTGATGAATTGTGTCGCAATAATCAATAAGTCCAGAATACGGAAGTGCAATAATAGCGCTCTTCAGAGCGCAGTCAAAAAGGGGGGGAGATTCGCGTTTCAAGATAAGCTGAGTCCTGTTCTAAGAGACTAAACAGCCCGAACGTGAAAAATTTTAGAAGGCGCATCCACTGGATGCGCCTTTTTTCTTGCACGGTTACAATCACGTAAAACATTTTGAATGGACATGTGATGGCTACCCCAGAATCAAACTTAGAGTCCGCAATCTTTGCCGCTATCGTGCCAGCACCATTTGGTTATATTGGCGTACGTACTGAGAAAAAATCGGAACAAAATACAGAGTTAACACAGATCACCGAACTGATTTATTTACCGCCACGTTTCCAAGAAAAAGCGCCGGCAGATGCTGCAGCCGAATTGGCCGCGCAACAAATTGAGCGTTACTTTGCCGATCCTGACTTTCTGTTTAGCTTGCCTTTAAAAACCATAGGGTCGCCATTTCAACAAAAAGTCTGGCAAGCGATTTCCAGTATCCCTCGTGGCGAAGTCAGAACTTACGGGCAAATTGCCAAGCACATACAATCCGCGCCACGTGCGGTAGGGCAAGCTTGCGGTGCGAATTGGTATCCTTTAGTCATTCCCTGCCATCGCGTGACGGCATCGGGTGGCTTGGGTGGCTTTGCTCATCATGATGATGAGACAGGTTTTCATTTGGGCATTAAGCGTTATTTATTACGCCTGGAACGCGTGCCAGAGTATAGTAAGTTGGAATCTATTCAACAGCAGGAGTCTATGTGGTAAAGGCGGTGTCAAAAAAGATCGTGAAGCGCGCGGACGAATCAGGTGCGATTGCCGCGAAAAAGACCAAGGCGACAATTACGCCTTTAATAGAATTACCCGCACAAGTTCAGGCGCAAATAGATCAGTTTTGCGATAGCTTGTGGCTGGAGGATGGCTTAGCTAAAAATTCCTTAGATGCTTATCGACGTGATTTGCGTTTGTTTGCTGAATGGTTGTATGGCACCACTCAAAAGCATCTCTTGCAAGTAACGGAAGTTGATATTTTTTCCTATGTGGCGGCAAAGCATGGCAGCTCAAAAGCCACCTCGGCTAACCGTAGGATGACAGTCTTGAAGCGCTATTACCAGCAAGCTTTCCGCCAAAATCAGATCGCAATCAATCCCTGTACTAAGCTTAAATCTGCCAAGCAGGCAGATCGCCTCCCCAAAACGCTAAGCGAAGAACAAGTCGAGTCCTTATTGCAAGCACCCGATGATCAAACCCCCTTGGGTTTGCGTGACCGCACCATGTTAGAGCTGCTGTACGCTTGCGGTTTGCGCGTGACTGAATTAGTCTCACTCAAATCCTTTGAAGTCAGTCTGAATGATGGTGTCTTGCGCGTGACAGGCAAGGGCAGTAAAACTCGTTTGGTACCCTTCGGCGAAGTCGCCCGCATGTGGTTGCAACGCTATTTAAGTGAAGGCCGGCCTGCGATTTTGAATGGACAGATAGACGACGCCTTATTCGTCACCGCACGCGGTGGCGCAATGACAAGGCAAATGTTCTGGGTCGTCATCAAAAAATGCGCAGCGACCGCAGGCATCACTTCACCCTTGTCACCGCACACATTACGGCATGCCTTCGCCACCCATCTGTTAAATCACGGCGCAGATTTGCGCGTAGTGCAATTGCTGCTGGGACATGCGGATATCTCGACGACGCAAATTTACACCCACGTAGCGCGCGAACGTTTGAAGCAACTGCATGCGCAGCATCATCCGCGAGGGTGAATATAAACGTCGGTTTTTTTTGTTACGGTTTTGTCTTCAAAAACGACTCAGCGTGGACAGTTAAATTAAACCTTATTCTTTAGTTTCGCTTTGGTGGACAGTGTGAGTTTGGATCAGCATAGACTAATCCAGAAAAATGACATTGCGCCCGACCATGTCAAAAATCACTGCGTATTTTTTTAAGAAATCTAGTCCAAGCACAATGTCGTAACCATCGTTACTTTTCTTTGATCTCGTATCCTTAACTAAAAAATTAGTCTGCTTGATCTTTTGATTTTCAATACTTGCAGAGTCAACATAAGTTGATACTGCCTGAATTTGTCCTCCCACACCTGATATCCATTCGACATTCTGATTCGATTCAAAATTAATAGGGATACCGATTAATTTTGCTGCTTGAAATGTCATCGTAGAATGCGACGCTGCCGTGTCAATGATTGCAATGAATTCTTTTTGCTTGATGCTTAATTTAAATTTTGGACGTATATCATCTTCGGACGACACTTGAAATTTTGTAGAAAATCGTGCTTTTTTATCTTGGATGTAAGAAATCATGGGACATGTTTTATTGTTGATGATTTCAATTTTCGCGTTTTTTATATCGATCATCAGCGAACTTCTCAGTAAATGATCTACGCCAAATACTTGATCAAAATATGGTTTAAAGCCAATTTGATTGACAATGAAAAAATAAACTTTTTTATCTGAGCCACCAGGAAATTCAAATGTGTCCGCTTTAGTAATAGACGTACTTGATTCTCCTGCCGCACCTATGGTTTTTCGTTCTAAAGGCACTACGAATAGAGAAAACTTTTGGGAAGCGCTGGGTAAAAGCATAGTCCAAGATGAACCAGTATCCATCAACATTATGCTTTCTAACCCATTTATTTTCCCTTTTAAAGTGGGCAACGGGTGGCCTTGTTCATAGTTAATGCGGAATGACTGAGTTGATAACGGGGGGCATTTATCAAATGAGAAGGCTAAATTTGAGTTTGTGCAAAAACAAATAAATGCAATTAATAGACTACTTTTCATGTTCGCTTTCATTAAAGACATTAGATGTTCTCTTTTGGTATTAATATGTTTAATTTTTAATATGTTTAGAAGAGCATGTATTAAATCAACAGGCTCTCTATAAATTACAAATTATGGTATTTTAGGACAAGACGCCGTGAGACTTATGCCTGGATAATTAACAGTTATAGCGGCGTTGAGAGTCGTTTCAGTGCTTGGCGTCATAATTTTCGTGCCGCCACCACCTGTTACCGATGTTGCACTGCTTGAAACCGTTACGTTCACGTCTCGAAGCCCTTCTTTTGACGCTAAATCACATTGAAATTTGGCATCATATGCATTCTTTTCCATCGGGGTCATTTTGGTTGCAGAGATAGTTATTTCCTGAGGTCCCCCATCATCATAAAAATATGTTTCCCAGCCGGTAACATCCCCTAAGGCATTTACTATTGGACGTGTTCCCTCCTTAATTGCACCACCAGCTACAGCCATTAACTCATCATTTGAAATAATGCGCATTTTATGTTGCTCCTATACATGGTTAAGTTTGACCCTTCGATCCTATACAGAAGGATTTTGCTGCCCCCGTCCTAGGTGTCGACCACCTGTGTACGGTCTTTCGGCAAACGGATGTGTCTTGTTCACCCGTGTTGCGCGAATCTCTATTTGTTTGATTTTTTGTGTGCGCCCGCTAAGTCGAGTCTTGTTAATCACTTCCAAATACGGTGGCGGTTAGCTACCTCTGCTCCTAGCTTAGTTAGGCAAAAATGTTGCCAATAAATTGAATTTTAAAGAAGATTATTATTAATTAAATTAAGAAAAATATGTAATTAAAAATACATTTTATTGTTTTTAATTTTAATAATTTCCAAATATTTTCTTGTTTTCTCATCATTTAGGTTTACTTAAATTTGTGTGCAAAGACTTTAATTTCCTACAGCAATAGATATACTTTGCCTTCAAGTAATTTATTACTTGGACTATTCTTGTGAAGTAAAAAGGAAATGAAAGGAATGAATTCCTTGGCAAAAAAAGAACACGTTTCAGAAACCCCAGCGACGCAATTGCTGCGCAAGCGGGGGGCGGTATTTACCGAACATCCTTATGCCTATGAAGAGCATGGTGGTACCGCCGTGTCGGCGCGTGAGTTGGGTGTGGAAGAGCATGCGGTCGTTAAAACTTTGATTATGCAGGACGAACATGCCAAGCCTTTGGTGGTGTTAATGCATGGCGATAAAACCGTTTCGACCAAGAATCTGGCGCGGCAGATAGGTTGTAAGGCCGTCGAGCCTTGCAAGCCCGAAGTGGCGCAGCGACATTCGGGTTATATGATAGGTGGAACTTCTCCGTTTGGAACTAAGAAAGCTATGCCAGTCTATGTAGAAGCGAGTGTGTTGGAACTGGAGAAAATTTATTTGAATGGGGGGAGGCGCGGGTATTTGATCGGTATCGCTCCCGCACTGCTGATGGATATTTTGATAGCGAAGCCAGTACATTGTGCTTTATAGTAGCGTGCTTTAGCTCCTGTTGATTGGAAGTGTTACAGCAGCTGTATTGTTGAGAAATAATAAAAAATAAATTCAAAAAGGATGGATGAGGATGGATGCATTGATTGCAGTTGGTGCAGTGTTGGCCGCGTATTTAATTGGTTCTGTATCGTTTGCGGTGGTGGTGAGTCGTTTGTTCGGTTTGTCTGATCCACGGACTTATGGCTCTAAAAATCCGGGCGCAACGAATGTTCTGCGTAGTGGAAATAAAGCTGCTGCGGCTTTGACTTTACTAGGTGATGGTTTTAAAGGTTGGCTGGCGGTATGGCTGGCTTTGTTTTTTCAAGATAAGTTTCAATTCGGAAGTGGCACGATAGCCGCAGTCATTTTGGCGGTATTTCTTGGACATCTTTGGCCTGTGTTTTTTAAATTTGTGGGCGGCAAAGGCGTCGCGACAGCCCTAGGCATCTTATTGGCGGTCAATGTCTGGTTAGGTCTGGGCACATTGGTGACTTGGTTGGTGGTTGCTTATGCTTTCCGTTATTCTTCTTTGGCGGCATTGATTGCTTCTTTATTTGCACCGTTTTACTACGCACTGTTGTTTGGTGCTGATTTGAATTTGTTGGCGATTGCGATTATGAGCGGTTTATTGATTTATCGTCATGGTCAAAATATCGCTAACTTGATGAACGGTAAAGAGAGTCGTATTGGTAGCAAGAAAAAATAGTTCAGTCTGCTTAATGGTAAAGAAAAAGGCCTCGTATCATAAGATTGATACGAGGCCTTTTTGCTTCATTGTGACGATTAGGCTGCCGCCAATTCATTCAAAGGCCAGCGCGGTCGCACATTGAAGCTATAGTTTTTCGTCGCTAATTCAGGATTATTCTTTAAGCGCATCGCACCGGCGAAAGCGATCATTGCACCATTATCTGTGCAAAATTCTAGTTCTGGGTAATACACTTGAAATCGTTTTTTGGGATTGGACGAGTTGGCTGCGGCGTTAAGTGCTGCTCGCAATTGTTGATTGGCTCCGACGCCACCAGCGATCACTAATCGTTTTAATCCGGTTTGTTTCATCGCAGTCAGACATTTAGCAAGCAGTACCTCAATAATTGCATCAACAAAACCGCGCGCGACATTGGCTTTGTCACTGTCATTTAATGCTTGAGGATATTTTTTGACAGCGGTGAGCACGGCCGTTTTTAAACCAGAAAAGCTGAAATTTAAATCTTTGGAATGCAGCATGGGGCGCGGAAATAGGTGTATCGCCGGATCACCTGCTGTCGCAAGTTTGGAAATCGCAGGGCCGCCAGGATAATCAAGTCCTAATAATTTGGCTGATTTATCGAATGCCTCGCCTGCCGCATCATCCAGCGTTTCGCCCAATAATTCATAGCGACCCACGCCATCAACTCGCATTAATTGCGTATGTCCGCCGGAGACCAGTAAAGCGATAAAGGGAAATTCTGGCGGCTGACTTGCCAATAGCGGTGAGAGTAAATGGCCTTCCAGGTGATGTATGCCTATGATGGGTTTGTCCAATGCTAAACCTAAGCCGCAGGCTACGGAGGCACCGACTAAAAGCGCGCCAGCCAAACCTGGACCTTGGGTGTAGGCGATGGCATCAATCGAGGTTTTATTGATTTGTGCTCTCTCTAAGGCTTCACTCAGCAGCGGTAGGGCACGACGTACATGATCACGCGATGCCAACTCGGGTACGACGCCGCCATATTCTTGATGCATGGCGATTTGTGAGTGTAGGGCGTGTGACAACAAGCCGCGCTCGGTATCGTAGAGTGCAATACCGGTTTCATCGCAGGAGGATTCAATGCCGAGAACGATCATGCTTGAGCTTTTTATTTAATTTATGATAATAGAGCAAAATGACTTAAAGACGAGTCATTGAAGAGGGCGACATTATAAGCGATTACGAATGCGGCAAAAATCAAACTAACTTGGAAGTTCCCAGCCAGTTTTGCAATGCTGCACCATACAAGGGCTTGCTGGCAAAATAGCCTTGCATGGCGTCGCATCCCAGATCTATCAAAGTGTCACGTTCAGCCTGCGTTTCTATGCCTTCGGCGATCACATGTAAATTGAGCCCATGCCCCATTTCTATGATGGTTTTGACCAGACGTTGAGTGGACGATAATTGATCAATGTTGATCACGAAGCTGCGATCAATTTTCAATTCCGTGACCGGTAATTGTTGCAGATAGGCGAGCGATGAATGACCAGTGCCAAAGTCGTCAATCGATAAACCAATGCCAGTATCGCGCAGGCTACGCAGCAAGGGGATGGCGCTACTCGGGTCTTCCATAATACCGCTCTCTGTGAGTTCTAGTTTCAAACGGCTTGGATGAACTTGATGTTGTTGTAGCAGTTTGCTGACTCTTTCGGGAAAGTGTTGATCGCGCAGATCATTGGTGCTGACATTGACTGCGATACTTAGTTCTGGATAAGTCGTTTGCCAGTTCGCTAGGGTTTGTACCGCTTCTTGCAGCATCCATTCGGTGACATGGCTGATATAGCCAGTGCGTTCTGCAAATGGCACAAATTCTATCGGTGAGATGAAACCACGCTGGGGATGTTGCCAACGTACCAGTGCTTCAAATCCGTAGCAATTCATGTCGCTCAAGCGAACTTTGGGCTGTAACCACATTTGTAATTCATGATTGACTAAAGCCGAGCGCAAATCGGATAGCAGGCTGAGATGACTTAAGCGTGAGGCTTCTTGTGCATCGGAGTACCAGGCGCTGATTTGGGTATTGGCTTTTGCGGCATACAAAGCAACTTCGGCATTGCGTATCAAACTATTGAGATTTTGGGTTTCAGCGTTCGCTAAAGCGATACCGTATACCATGCTGACATCGACGCTATGGCTGCCGCTGAGGGTATTGCTAATAATAGGCGTACTTAAGTGATGATTGAGATGGCTAATAATTTGCACGACTAATTCGGTAATCGTTTGCGTGCTTGTACTTGAACAAAGTAAGGCGAACTGCCCTCCCGAAAATTTTGCCAAATAGAGGCTGCCATCGGGATAGTCGCGCAGTGCTTGTTGCAGGCGATTGCTGGTTTCGACGATGACGTTATCACCTATGCCAAAGCCTAAAGTCTCGTTGACGATTTTTAGTCGGGCCACGTCCATCAAAATCATGGCCCGGTTGGAGAGGTCAGTGTGTGCGAAAGATTTTAAAAGTAGTGTGCGATTCGGTAAGTGACTAAGTTGATCGTAGTACGCCAGTTGTTCGATTTCCGCTTCGCGGGTGGCGATCGCATCGGACATGGTGTTGAGGGCGGTGCCTACTTGCGCAATTTCAGTAGCACGTGTCAGAGGTACTTTGCTGTCATAATTACCTGCGGCGATTTGTAAGGCGCTTTGTTCCAAATCATTGAGTGGCCGCACGACGCTGCTCTGGGTGATGAATGCCAGTCCTAGGCCGCACAGCACAGCAAGGACAGAGATGGCAATCACTTGTAATTTGAGCTGGTCAAGGTCTTTCTTTTCTTCCTCTTGACGCAGCATGATATTCCGTTTTTCCAAATCTAATAAAGCGTTGCTTTCAGTTAAAAAGGCCTGGCGTGCCGGTGCCACTTGGTCTTCAAAAACTTTTTTTGCACTATCGGGATTATCGAGTTCGATTTCATCAAATAAATTCAAATACGATTGACGGAATTCTTGATGGGTACTAGCCACTCTTTCCAGACAGGCCAGTTCGATTTCGTCTTTGGACTCATTGGTTAAGGCTAGAATCAATTCGTCTATGTGTTTTTTCTTGGCATCGACGGCGTCGTAGGCGGGCTTGCGTTTATCTTGCGTAGTGCTGAAAATTAAGACCAGCGCGCTGGTCGAGCCTTCGATATCCAAGGCAAGATTCTGCACTTGTAATAGTTTTTGTAAGTCTTCTCTGGCGAATTGTTGACTGCGTTGAGTGACGTGTTGCACTTGTGCCACGGTCTTGATAACAACCAGAATGAACAGACAAAGAATTAAGAGATAGCTGAGCGCTAAACGGTAGCTGATTCTGCGTGGCAGTATCCGTTCAATAGCGATGTGGTACGCTTCATTCATAAATTTCCAAAGTATGGTGTGAGCATCAGGTAAAAAATGGTGGACAGCTCAAACAATATCTTAGCCCTTTTTTAGATAATTTAGCTAAATATGGCATCTACTTAAAGTGAAATCTTGTTTCTCTATATTGAACGTTGTAAGTAGCGCTGAATCCTGGATCAGTGGCGCAACAGCGCTGCAAATTTGCATGGGTTTGAACTAAGTTTAGAGGAAGTTTGACTTTAATCTCTGGCTATCAGCTAAAATGAATTTCTTCAATCTACTACTGTCGGGAGTCTGTCTATGTTTTTAGATCACGCCAAAATCTCTGCCACCCATAGCGAAACTGAACCAGATCGCATCGAACGATTGAATCGTGTCTATGGATATGCCATCGCCTTGGCAGATGCCGATGGTAATACTGAATGCATTACTAAACTGGCAAAAATTCATGATCACAAAGGCACACTCATGGTGATCTGGCATGCAGCACCAACTGAATTTGAACGCATCTATTTTGTCAAAGCCTGGAAGAGCAAAATTGGCGATGAATCGACCTCGGTCGAACATGCATTGATGTTGTTAGATTCGAATACAGAATCTGCGGCGGGATAAAAAGCGTCCTTGCACGAATATCCTTGCGTAGTTTTGTAGTTTATGTAAAAAAAAGCGGCTGCATTCCAATAATAGAATGCAGCCGTTTTTTAATGCGAATGCGCCGTTGGTGGTATTAACCGAGATTTTCCAATAGGCGCGCCGAGGGCGCATTTCCGGTCATTTTTGTTGCTCTTCGTTGCCAATAGCTCGCTATTGGCGCCTCATTCTCACCAAAATTGCCTCGAAAAGTGCATCCCTCGTCATCTCAAATCCTAACGGAAAATTTCTGATTAACGCATTTTTAAATCTTCAAGCAATTCAGCAAACCCGGTCCAGCCGATTTCTATGCCTATACATAAAAGTATGAAGGCAGATAAACGCATTAACACCGTGGCACCTACTTCACCGAGGAAACTCTCGAGGTTACGTGCAAAACGGTAGGATAAATAGATCGCAAAGGTGGTGAGTAAAACACCGATGGTTGCAGCCAGACCAGTGATTAACCAATCCACAGGCTTGGCCGGCAATTGCGCACCCAAAGTAATTGAAGTGGCAATGGCACCTGGACCTACCGTCAATGGAAAGCTAAACGGAAAAAAACTGTGCTTGCGCAATTCTTCCTTGGTCCATTTGTCGGCAGATGCCGCGACAGAAGTTCTTAATTTATCTTGCCCCTGATCGTTCAATAATTTCCAACCAGCCATGCCCACGACGATGCCGCCGGCGACACGGACTATTGGTAAAGAAATTCCGAAGAAATCGAGCACATACGAACCAACAAAGACCGCACCCATCAGTAAGAAGAAGCAATTGAATGCAATACGCTTGGCCAGCCGGTTGGCCATGACTTGATCCATGGGACCTGTCATTGACAAGAAAATAGGCGCAACGGCGATAGGATTGAGTATCGGTAATAAAGTTACCGGTACCACGACGAGGGCTTTGATGAACACGGTTAGTGCAATACTCATTTTGCCTCCTGTAATAATTGAATCTTGTGATTATGCAATATTTGAACGGCTACGTCACAAACTAAATAGCGGTGTTTCAGATTTGCTCTGATGTGCCAAGGATTCACCTTGAGTCAAAGTGATTTGCGACTTATGTGACAATCGCTAACGATGTCATAAAACAGACATGCAACTGTCACAATCTTGAAGTATTCCCTCTTTATTCTGCTTGCTAAATGCATATAAGTTGAATAAAGGAGAACCCGCATGAGAGTGTTGACCATACCTGGCGATGCCAATCCCAGTTTTTCTAAATTGAGCCTGAGTCTTGCGGCTAGTAAGAAAGAAGTGAAAGAGGTACAGCGCTTACGTTACAAAGTCTTTATTGAGGCGATGGGGCTATCGGCATTAGCCAATCCCGACTGTTTGGATAAAGATGAATTTGACGATCATTGCGATCACTTGATCGTACGTGATACGAAAACCTTGAAAGTCGTTGGTACTTATCGAATTCTCGGACCGAATGCCGCGCGCCAAATGGGACGTTATTATTCTGAAGGCGAATTTGACTTATCGCGCTTGCAAAATATTCGCGGCAGTATTGCGGAGGCAGGTCGTGCTTGCATCCATCCCGATTATCGCAGTGGCGCGGTGATTATGTTGTTATGGGCGGGATTAGCTGCCTACATGCGTCGTGAACGTTGTGAATATTTGATCGGTTGCGCCAGCATCAGCCTGGCTGATGGTGGTCATAATGCGGCGGCCATTTATCGCAATTTTACGGCTAATGATTTTGCTCCACTCGATTACCGCGTGACGCCCCATTTGCCTTTTCCCTTAGAAAATATGGATGAAGGACATGAGGCGCGGATTCCGCCTTTGCTGCGTGGTTACTTGCGTGCCGGTGCATGGATTTGCGGCGAACCGGCCTGGGATCCTGATTTCCATAGCGCGGACTTGTTCGTGATGCTACCGCTGGCGAATCTGGACAACCGCTACGCCAAGCATTACGGTACCGAGGGAGCACCTGAATGAAACCTGCGGATCAGTTTCTAGAACATAAAATGCCTACACGTTTCAAAGTACCTAAAAGAGATGTGCGACGTTTTCGGACTATCTGGATTTCTGATCTGCATCTTGGTACTTCGGGTTGCCAAGCCAAACGCTTGCTGGAATTTTTGAAAGCGACTGATTCTGAGACTCTGTACTTGGTGGGTGACATTATCGATGGCTGGCAACTCAAGCGCCGCTGGTACTGGGATCAAACCCATAATAATGTAATCCAAACCGTATTAAAGAAAGCGAAGAAGGGCACCAATGTCATCTTCGTTCCAGGTAATCATGATGAGGCGGCGCGTCAATTTATCGAGCTAGATTTTGGTGGCATAAAAGTTCGCGATGAATTGATACACACCACAGCGGATGGCAAGCGCATGCTGGTTTTGCATGGTGATCGTTTTGATGGTGTGATTGCTTGTGCCAAGTGGTTGGCGTATTTGGGCGATAGTATGTACACCGTCATCCTGAAATTTAATCAAATATTCAATCACTGGCGAGCACGTGCGGGCTTACCCTATTGGTCATTATCGCAATATCTGAAACTCAAGGTAAAGAATGCAGTCAGTTACATCACGAAGTTCGAAGATGCTTTAGCCGACGAGGCGCGCAAGCGTGGTTTGGATGGTGTCATTTGCGGCCATATTCATAAACCAGAAATCCGTCAGATTGATGGCATTACCTATTGCAATGATGGTGATTGGGTTGAGAGTTTGTCGGCGTTGATTGAGGAAGCGGACGGTGGGTTAAGACTCGTTACCTGGCATGATGTGGTGCCTCAGCACGGTCGCCACGAACTAGCGGAGACGTTTGCGTTATCAACCTAAGCGATTTAAGACTTAATTACTAAGTCAGGCGACATAATCGCCTTCAAATACGTACGCAGACCTTCGCCATCGCGTTCTTTCTGCGTGATCCACCAAACATTGCCTTTGCGGACCGCACACTCGCTTTGTACGGGCGTGATGAGTTTGGCAGCGACTTCGCCTAAGCTAGGTTGATGTCCTATGAGTAGCACGGATTCACGCGAATGTGGCCAGTTCGCTGCATTGAGTAAATCATCGGCACTGGCAGCGGTATCTATTTCTGGTGTAATTTTGAACTTACGGTTCAGTTTGGCTAACGCCGCCATGGTTTCGCGTGTGCGTATCGCCGGACTGACTAAGATTCTGCAATTATCTGGTAAAACACTATCTAGCCATGAGGCCATTTTCTGCGCTTGTTTTTGACCTTTGGGCGTCAGGCGACGTAAGGCATCGGCCAACTCTTCGCTACCGGGTTCCGCTTCTGCGTGACGCCATAAAATCAGATCCATATCAGTTTTCTATTTAGTCGTCAGCTTCTGGCGATCCTAAAGTTTGCATGAGAAACTGTTGTGCGCTAAACGCCTTTTGTTTACCACGCGCTTTTTTACGCTCGTATTTTCCATTGGAATCTAAGGTCCAGGCATTCATATTGTCTTTCAGGTAGGGATCAAGCCCTTCGCTGATAATGCGTTTCTTTAGATGTTTTTCTAAAACCGGGAAGGCGACTTCAATGCGGCGGAATAAATTGCGACTCATCCAATCGGCACTGGCGAGATACACATCGTGTTCCAAATCATTGCGGAAATAATAGATGCGTGAATGCTCTAAGAAGCGACCTATGATGGAGCGCACTTTGATATTCTCGGACAAACCAGGTACGCCAGGGCGCAAGGTGCAGGCGCCGCGTACGATCAGATCAATCTTGACGCCATCCGCAGAGGCGGCATACAGTGCTCGAATAACCGATTCATCGACCAGAGCATTCATCTTGGCGATGATGCGGCCAGGACGGCCTTCACGAGCGATGCGTGCTTCATTTCGAATCGCTTTGATGATCTTAGGCTGTAAGAAAAAGGGCGCTAACCACAGATGTTCTAATTTTTTGGGTTTAGTTAAACCCGTTAAATGGATAAAGACTTCATTGACCTCCGCTGCCTTTTTAGGATGCGCGGTGAGTAAACCAAAATCGGTGTAAAAGCGTGTCGTCGATGGATGATAATTGCCGGTACCTAAATGTGCATAGTGACGCAGATGACCACCTTCTTCACGACGGATCACAAGTGCCAGTTTGGCATGCGTTTTGAGGCCAACCACACCATACACGACTTGTGCGCCCGCTCTTTGCAAACGATCGGCCCAGTTAATATTCGCTTCTTCATCAAAGCGCGCCATCAGTTCGACCACCACCGTCACTTCTTTACCCATGCGCGCCGCGGTGATCAGGGACTCCATTAAATCGGAATTCATTCCAGTGCGATAAATCGTTTGCTTAATCGCTAGCACATTCGGATCTAGCGATGCCGTGCGGATAAAGTCGATAACGGTTTGGAATGGCTGAAAAGGGTGGTGCAACAAGACGTCTTGCTTGTTCAATACATCAAAAATATTTTTCTGTGCCAGCTTAGGATCTGCTTTCGCGGTAAAAACGGGAAAGCGCAGATTGGCCTGATTAACGTGATCGATCAATTCAGATAAACGCACCATATTGACGGGGCCATCAACTGCATACAATCGGTCCTTGGTGAGTGAAAACTGCTCAAGTA
This sequence comes from Undibacterium sp. GW821-FHT11H02, assembly GCF_058808015.1. Classification (NCBI taxonomy): domain Bacteria; kingdom Pseudomonadati; phylum Pseudomonadota; class Betaproteobacteria; order Burkholderiales; family Oxalobacteraceae; genus Undibacterium; species Undibacterium sp. GW821-FHT11H02. The sequence continues at coordinate 60,473 of NZ_JBXARG010000012.1, forward strand.
AAAATTGCGATAAAGTTTCAGGACAATTTTTAGCGACTTCAAGACGAACTGCCATCCCAAACTGCCGGCCTTGCAGCTCACCTTGTAAAGCATGGCGCAAGTTTTTTACTTCGTCTTCATCTACCCACAAGTCACTATCGCGAGTGACACGGAATTGAGAATAGGCTAAGACTTCTCTATCGTTAAATAAGTCACCGATGTGGGCATGAATGACCGACGATAGCAGGCAGTATGCCTGTCCTTTTTCAGTCAATTCGTCAGGAATTTTTATGACGCGGGGTAATACGCGCGGTGCTTTTACAATCGCAATCGCGGTGCCGCGACCAAAGGCGTCTTTACCAGCTAAGGAGACAATGAAATTGAGACTCTTATTGACGACTTGTGGAAAAGGATGTGCTGGATCTAGACCGATAGGGGTTAGTAGCGGTCGTACTTCACGGTCAAAATAAGATTTGACCCAGGCTCTTTGCGTTTCGGTTCTGTCGTTATGTCTTAGTAAATGTATGCCCTTGCGTGACAAGGCAGGCAGGATGTCTTGATTTAATACTTGATATTGGCGGGTTTCGAGCTCGTGGCATTCTTTATCGATGCGATCCATCATGCTGGCAAAGGCGGCATGTTGTGCCAATTGCCCATCTATCGTGTTTTGCGCCAGCAGACTTGCGACGCGGACTTCAAAGAATTCATCGAGATTGCTGCCGACTATACACAAGTATTTCAAACGTTCTAACAAAGGAATGCTTTTATCTTCAGCCTGCGCCAATACTCGCCAATTAAACGCGATTTGTGACATCTCGCGGTCTAGATAAATCGCAGAGCGCGGCAAGCCCCAAGTTGCCATCAAAGCTGATTCACTGTCACTGCTTGGCTTGTTATGCATAGTCGTCGCTGTAGGAATCGGTGCCGCCGTGTTGTTTTGCTTGGTCGCGGCGTTTTCGGTGTTTATGATCTTATCATTTGTGACATCGCGATTCATCATTGGTTCTGTATCTCTGTAGTGTTTCTATGAGTGGTAAAGGTGCAAGGATACTTTTGTGGCAGTGCTTCCCAAGGATTGTAGTTAGCTATTGTGACAAGTTTATGACAAGAAAATCACCAAATTTGAAATATTTCATAGACGCGTGATTTGCGTCATAATCCTGTCATATTTGCCTTGTACAGTTCGATTCGTGTTGTTTTAGGCCAGTGATTCGTTCGAGCGACAAGATCAATGTGCTGGCACCGACATACAGGATTCTTTCCCAATTAAACGAGGTAAATATGCAATTTAATCGTATTGTTAAGTCTTTAGTGATTGCAGCGAGTGCTGTGATGGCCTTTTCATCTGTGCATGCTGCTGAAGTGACTGGCGCTGGCGCGACTTTCCCTTACCCAATTTATGCAAAATGGGCAGATGCTTACAAAAAAGCAACGGGAAATACTATCAACTATCAATCCATCGGTTCTGGTGGTGGTATTAAACAAATCAAAGCAAAGACGGTAGATTTCGGCGCGACAGATGCGCCATTGAAGGGAGAAGAGCTGAATGCTGATGGCATGATGCAATTTCCAGCAGTGATTGGTGGAGTTGTACCCGTAGTGAATCTGGAAGGCATAACTCCAGGTCAGTTGAAAATGACTGGTGAAGTTTTGGCAAAAATCTACATGGGTACGATAACTAAGTGGAATGCGGCAGAAATCGCTGCAATCAACCCAGGCGTGAAATTGCCAGCGGAAGACATTACTGTTGTACATCGTTCTGACGGTTCTGGTACGACATTTATCTGGACTGATTACTTGTCTAAAGTAAGCCCAGAATTTAAATCGACTGTGAGTTCTGGTACGGCAGTGAAATGGCCTGTTGGCTTAGGTGGTAAGGGCAATGAAGGCGTGGCAGCGAACGTACAGCGTATTAAAGGTTCAATTGGTTACGTTGAGTATGCTTATGTTAAACGTAACAAAATGATCCATACTCAAGTCAAGAACTTGGACGGTCAATTCGTACAACCTGATGATGCTAACTTTAAAGCTGCAGCTTCTGGTGCAGACTGGGCAAAAACTCCAGGTATGGGCGTGATTTTGACAAACCAGGCTGGTAAAGCGGCTTGGCCTATCAGCGGTGCCACTTTCATTTTGTTGCATAAAGTGCCGGCGAACGCTGCAAATACGCAAGAAGTTGTTAAGTTTTTTGACTGGGCATTTACAAACGGCGCAGCGATGGCAACGGAATTGGAATATGTTCCATTGCCAGCGGATGTTGTTAAACTGATTCAAGCTAGCTGGAAAGCGAATTTGAAAGACGCAGCAGGTAAAGCTTTGTATTAATCAAGTCTCGTAGTTCAAGAAAAATAGACATCCCAACTTTTGTTGGGATGTCTGCACATAAAGCCATTAAAAATGTCTACTCCAGCGATGAATTCTTCATTCTCAGTCAGTGGGATTGAAAAACAGGAAGTCAGTCAAGTGATGACAAATACGCCAATAACTCAGCATGGCTCGGCTATGCGCAAACAGAAGATGCAAGATTTTCTGTTTCATAAACTCACCTTTAGTTTTGCGCTATTGGTTTTGGTGGTGTTGGTGGGTATCGTCGTATCGTTGTTTCTCGGCGCCCTACCTGCAATGAAAGAATTTGGATTTGCCTTTATCACGACGATAGAGTGGGATCCGATTAACGATAAATACGGTGGCTTGATTGCTATCTTCGGAACTTTGGTAACTTCGGCGATTGCGCTGTTGATCGCATTTCCGATAAGTTTTGGTATCGCTTTATTTTTGACCGAAATTTGCCCAACTTGGCTAAAGCGCCCCTTGGGTACAGCGGTGGAGTTATTGGCAGGTGTTCCCAGTATCATTTATGGTATGTGGGGGCTATTTATTTTTGCACCGTTTTTTAGCGCATGGGGGCAGCCACTACTCGCGAATACTTTAGGTAAATTGCCTGTAATAGGTGTTTTGTTTTCAGGTTCTATGATTGGTATTGGCGTACTGACGGCAGGCATTGTTCTTGGCATTATGATTATTCCATTTATCGCTTCTGTGATGCGTGATGTGTTTGAGATCGTACCTCCTGTGTTGAAAGAATCCGCATATGGATTGGGGTGTACCCGTTGGGAAGTCGTTCGCAAAATCGTATTGCCTTACACCAGAGCTGGTGTGATCGGTGGTGTCATGCTCGGCTTAGGACGCGCACTCGGTGAAACGATGGCGATTACTTTCGTGATCGGGAATGCGCACAAATTGCATTGGTCGTTGTTCGGTGGTGGTAATAGTATCGCCTCTAGCTTGGCAAATGAATTTGCGGAAGCAGAATCCGAATTGCACGTGGCGTCTTTATTTTTGCTTGGGTTGATTTTGTTTGTGATTACGTTTGTGGTGTTGGCATCAGCAAAGTTACTGTTGTTGAGCATGACAAGAAGAGAAGGTGTGAAATGACTTTAGCCACAAATAGTGAAGCATTAAATCCTGTCTATAAGTCGCGCTTGCTGAAACACAGGATTGGGATTTTATTCTCAACAGCTGCGATGGCCTTGGGTGTTTTCTTTTTGATGTGGATCTTGGCCACCTTAGTTTTTAAGGGGGTAGGTTCATTGGATTGGGCTGTATTTACGCAAACCACGCCACCGCCTGGCGAAGAGGGCGGTGGATTGGCCAATGCGATATTAGGTAGCCTTATGATGGTTGGTGTCGCAACCTTGATCAGTACGCCAATTGGAATTTTGGCGGGAATCTATCTCGCCGAATACGGAGAAAAAAACTGGTTCAGTGATGTAACTCGTTTCGTGACCGACATTATGCTGTCCGCACCTTCTGTCGTGATTGGTCTGTTTGTGTATGCGGTCTATGTTGCAAAGATTAATCATTTCTCTGGTTGGGCTGGATCATTTGCTATTTCATTGATTGCGATCCCAGTGGTGGTAAGAACGACTGACAACATGCTGGGATTAGTTCCGACTAGTTTGCGTGAGGCCGCGTTTGCGCTCGGTGCTCCGCGGTGGAAAGTCGCTCTATTCATTCGTGTTAAAGCGGTAAAGGCAGGAATTTTGACTGGCGTATTGCTAGCGGTAGCTCGTATCTCAGGCGAAACAGCACCATTACTTTTCACTGCCTTGAACAACCAGTTCATTAATACCGACATGAATAAGCCGATGGCGAACCTGCCGGTGGTGATCTACAATTTTGCTATGAGTCCTTACGAAAATTGGCGTGGTCTAGCTTGGACAGGCGCGTTGTTGGTGACCTTCAGCGTATTGGCATTAAATATTCTGTCACGTACTGTATTCGCACAAAAAGTGCATAAATAATTTAGAGCTTAAGATCATGATTCCAATTACAAAACCAGTGGCCGCTGAGCCGAAAGCCTGTATCGAAACCAAAGATCTCAATTTTTTCTATGGATCTAACCGTAGCCTGCAGAATGTAAATTTAAAGGTCTACGACAAAAAAGTTACTGCGTTTATCGGACCTTCTGGATGTGGTAAGTCGACTTTGTTGCGTACTTTTAACCGTATGTATGATTTGTATCCTGGTCAAAAGGCGGAAGGAGAAATCATCTACAACGGCCGTAATATTTTATCTCCAGGACAAGACATTAATTTATTGCGTGCTAAGGTCGGCATGGTGTTTCAAAAGCCAACACCGTTTCCTATGTCGGTGTATGACAACATCGCGTTTGGTGTGCGTTTGTATGAAAAACTGTCCAAAGGCGAGATGGATGAACGGGTGGAATGGTCGTTGAAGAAGGCCGCACTTTGGAATGAAGTGAAAGATAAGCTCAATAGCAGCGGTTTAAGCTTGTCCGGCGGTCAACAACAGCGTTTGTGTATCGCGCGCGGTGTCTCGGTCAAACCAGAAGTATTGTTGTTAGATGAGCCGACCTCAGCACTTGATCCGATTTCTACCGTCAAAATTGAAGAATTAATCAATGAGCTGAAAGAAGATTATACGATCGCTATCGTTACCCACAATATGCAACAGGCGGCACGTTGTTCTGATTTTACTGCGTATATGTATTTGGGTGAATTGGTGGAGTTTGGCGAGACCGATAATATTTTTATGAACCCCGTGCGCAAAGAGACTCAAGACTACATTACCGGTCGATTTGGTTAGTTTTTTGGCTCTGCATGCGCTATCAGTCACTCAAATTTGACGCAGATTATCTATACGAATTCAGGAGTAAGTAATGACAGGCGAACATTCATCATCGCAATATAACCACGATTTAGAAGCAATCCGTTCTCAGGTATTGACCATGGGCGGTTTGGTTGAAACACATTTTCAAGATGCGATGACGTGCTACCGTACCGGTAATGAAACGCATGCAGCGAGTGTCGTAAAGTCGGACGAAGAAGTCAATCGTCAGGAAGTGATGTTGGACGATATGTGCAGTCACTTGATTGTAAAACGTCAACCGGCCGCAAATGATTTACGCACCGTGATGGCTACCGGCAAGGTCATTACGGATCTGGAACGCATAGGTGACGAATCGACGAAGATTGCACGTATCGCACAGAGTATGCTGAGCAAAAATCGTAGCAACCCTATGTTTAGTGGCTATGAAACTGTGCGCGTATTGGCAAACAATGTAGAACAAATGTTGCATCAATCCTTAGACGCATTTGCTCGTCTGGATGACGCGAAGGCAGTGCAATTGATCGCCTTTGACGATACCATCGATAATGACTTTCGCTCAATTATGCGCAATCTCATTACCTTCATGATGGAAGATCCAAGCACGATTTCTACCGCCTTGGATGCCTTATGGGTAGCGAAAGCGATAGAGCGTATCGGTGATCACGCAAAAAATATTGCGGAACACACTATCTATATCGTTGAAGGTCGCGACATCCGTCATTCTGATTATGTAGCGAATGAATTGAAAAATATTAATCAAGAATAGTCGCAAGAATAATCGTAAAGAAATTAAAAATAATGTCAGCTGATAAAACAACGATATTGATAGTAGAAGATGAACCTGCCATTAGTGAATTAGTCAGTTTTACTTTGCGTGCAGCAGGATGGAATACCGTGGCAGTCGGTAACACAGCGCAAGCTTGGGATTTTTTGCAGCATCGTACACCGCAATTGATTTTATTGGATTGGATGCTGCCGGATCAAAGTGGTTTAAGACTTTTGTCGAGGATTCGTTCCGACCGGAATTTTAATGAAATGCCAGTGATTATGCTCACCGCCAAAAGTATGGAGGAAGACAAAATTTCTGGACTGGATCACGGTGCGGATGACTATATTACGAAGCCATTTTCTCCACGTGAGCTGACGGCTCGTATCAAAGCGATGCTGCGCCGTAAGAGTCCCGAACATGCGCAAACTAGCTTGGAAATTGGTAAAGTTCATCTCGATCCTGTGAGCTGCACAGTGCGCATTGATGATAAGAAAATCGATATCGGTCATGCAGAATATAAGTTGTTGAAATTCTTTATGGCGCATCCTGAGCGCGTTTTTTCACGCAGCCAGTTGCTCGATAAAGTCTGGGGCGATCATGTTGTGATTGAAGAGCGCACGGTTGATGTACATGTGCTGCGTTTGCGAAAAGTCTTGAAAGAGGCCGAAGGCTTGATTAAAACCATACGTAGTGTTGGTTACATGCTTTCAGAAAAATAGTAATACTTTGCTCTATCAATCGAGGTAAATCAGGAATTTCAGCCTCATTTGCTTCGATCTATAGATGCATCCCCTATAGTAGCTTCATAGCGTACTTCTTCCCTATTCGATACCATCACTTTTACTCACACTCAAGTTGACAATGCACCCACATTTGGTTTTTTGGATTTCTGCCGCATTACGTATCGCGATCGTGCTCGGCGCTGCAGCGACTTGCGGCTATTTTTTTGGCACTATCACAGGGCTGATCTTGGCTTTGCTCGGTATGCTTACCCTGATCGTGGTTCAGTTGCAGTATTTACTCAATTTGTCTGATTGGTTGGACAACCCAAACAGTGCGCGTTTACCCGATGGCTGGGGTGCCTGGACGGAAATATTTTCCCGTCTGTATAAATTGCGTCGCGGTGACGAAAAAAATCAAACGGAATTAGCAGAATGGCTGGCTCGCTTTCGTCAGGCGATGACTTTATTGCCGGACGGCGTGGTGATCATGGATGATGTGATGTTCTTGGAGTGGTGCAATCCGATTGCTGAGCGCGATCTCGGTTTGGATTTGAAACGTGATAAGGGCATGCGTGTGACGAATCTGGTACGTGCGCCTGAGTTTATTGATTACATTATTTTGGGGCGCTATGACACACCTTTAGTACTATCGGTACGCGACAGAAAACTGATCGTTCACGTGATCCCCTTTGAAAATCGACGTCAAATTTTGGTCACGCATGATATTACTGAATCAGAACGCATCGATATGATGCGTCGCGATTTTATTGCAAATGCTTCGCACGAATTACGTACGCCTTTAACCGTGATTAATGGTTTCTTAGAGATCGCATCCATGCAACCGGATTTGGAAGTATCGATACGCTCTTCACACGTCAAATTAATGGTAGAGCAGGGCGAACGCATGCAGCGTCTGGTTGAAGATATGTTGACCTTGAGTCGCTTGGAGTCCACCGAGTTTCAGGTGCGCTCAGAGCGCATCGACATGGACATGATGCTGCGCCATATTTTGCAAGAAGCGCAAGCGCTTTCTGCAGGTAAACATCAAATTACTTTGGAGTTTGATGGCCCTGACATCATGGGTAGCAGTGATGAGATTCGTAGTGCTATCAGCAATCTGGTCACCAATGCCGTGCGTTATACGCCGGAACATGGCGAGATTAAAATGATCTGGAAAACCGTATCGCAGGGGCCTAAATTAATCGTCCAAGACAATGGGATAGGGATCAATCAAGAACATATTTCGCGTCTGACCGAACGCTTTTATCGTGTCGATAAAAGTCGTTCACGAGAAACGCAAGGCACAGGGCTCGGTCTAGCAATCGTGAAACATGTCTTGATACGTCACGATGCGCAATTACTGATCGAATCGAATTTAGGTGAGGGGAGTAAATTTTGCGTACAGTTTCCTAAATCAGTTATTGCAGCTCAATAGCATTCTTTTCGTTCTGATGTGCAAACGAACGGAAATATAACTTGAATGAAGGTGACTTGGCGCCACGCCAAAGCTGTCACCAATATGTCTTTAAAGTGTCTATAAAGTTCCTACTTTGTCTCTTAAATCAGGCCTAAATTTAAGTAAAATTGCAATCTGCCTTGATTTGCCCGAATTTACTCACGGAATTGATTGAAGTCAGAATCTAGCCCTTATACAATCACGGGCAAGGAGAATGGCTATGTTTCGAGTAATGTTGGTGGAAGATGATGAGCGCTTAGCGGCGTTGGTGACAGAGTATTTGCAAGCCTATGAATTTTCTGTCGATCTGGTTACGCGCGGTGATTTGGCTTTGGCGCATTTTAAAGCGAGTTCGCCGGACGTGGTGGTGTTAGATTTAATGTTGCCAGGTATGGATGGGATGGTCGTTTCCAGACAAATTCGCGAGCTTAGCAGGGTCCCCATTCTGATTTTAACTGCGCGCGAAGATTCCTATGATGAAGTGTCTGCTCTGGAGCAGGGCGCCGATGACTTTGTGAGTAAGCCGGTACAGCCGCGCATCCTGTTAGCGCGCTTGCGCGCCCTGGTACGACGTATTCCTGATCGTGAAGCGGTAAGCAATACCGTGGATCAAGATGCCCTGCAGTTTGGTGCATTACATATTTCTCGTAGCGACCGTGTTGTGCAATGGAAGCAGCAGGTTATTGACTTATCAAATACGGAATTTAAGCTCTTGATGGTCTTGGTTGAAGCTCCGGGTAAGGTGCTATCACGCGACGATATTTTGAAGAAAATGCGTGGTATCGAATTCGATGGTTTAGATCGCAGTATCGATAATCTGATCTCGCGCTTACGTCGTCGTTTTGACGATCAAAATTCCGAAAAAATAAAGACGGTGTGGGGTGAAGGGTATTTGTTTTCACCGTCAGCATGGGAATAGTGCAAGCCGGGAAATAACCCGGCTTATTCGATTAAGGCAAGAATCGCCAAAGGGCTGGTACGTGTGTGTATCTGCCCTTTTTCAATTTGTGGCGATGATTGCTTATGAGCCGCTGTATTAGTAGCAGCACCAAAAATAACATTAGTGGTTTTGAAAATCGCAGCGGTGTCGTTCCAAGCCGCGCTGTTATCTAAGCTGGGCAGTGTTGAGTTTTGAGTCAGATACTTAAATTCTACCTGTGCCGCATTGTCTTTCTTTGCAAATACAAATCGTACTCCTACGCAGCGCTTTCCCCGATTAGCTCCGCTATCGACATAGGATTGATACGCTAGTGTTTGTTCGCACGCAGCGCGTAGATCAGCAATTTCGTAAATGCCATCAGTGCGTAAATTGATGCTAGTTCGAAAATAAAAAGCGGTTTGTCCATTTTTTTGATTCACAACGAGTTCTGCGTTATCGTCATAAGCGGCTTTCAATAAAGGCAAAGTCGTGCGGCCTAGCGGATCTAGTGGCAAATCGAGATGCGTAGTTTTGCCGAGAATATGGACGCGCAAACTGTCGATAGGTATATTTTTGTCTTTGGGCAGGACTTGCAGTTGTAACTGAATCAGATTTTTTGCTTTGCCATATTTTTCAAACCACAGCATCGTTTTGTACGCATCGCGATAACTCATCCAATCCGCATCACGCGCACGCAAGCCATCGTCAGCCGATTGCGCTACAGCAATCTGTACGCTAGACAGTATGAAGACAGCAATGAGGGCGTTACGAAGATTCACGTTGATTTAGGTTTAAAAATTAAAATAGAGATAATATTTATCGATCAGAAACGATAGGCGATGGCACTAGACACTGTCATATTGGTCTTGCGTTCTACTAATGGGCTCATACGACTGCTTCCGACTATTTGACTAAGACTAACTTTGGAGGTAACTAGCCATGAAGAGCTCAGGCTCCAATTCCAAAAAATGTCTGCGTGTATGTCTTTGATTCCGGCGCGTGGATAAAAACCTTTATTCGTGCCATCCAAGACGTAGGCTCTAGAGATAGTGTCGACGCTAATCATTTCATTTGTTTGGGCATCCCAGATCGTACTGGTGAAGGTGACGGTGTCGAGTGTTGTCTGGCTCTTATTTACCCCAAAATAACTTTGGGCATAGGCACGATTGACTATCGCCACGCCCATGCCGAGCGAAAATTGGTGATGTGCTGGTAGGTTTTTGAATTGGTATCGCAAATCGCTTTTCAAACGTATGCCTCGTTGATTATTGCCGGCACCTAAAAATAGGGTATTCGTTTGTCTTAGATTGCTAGTGATCTGGTAGTTGTAAAAGCCACCGTAAAGTAAACGCGTAGGGATTTTTTCTAAGCCTGCCAATTTATTGCCAAACATTTTTAGTGCGGCGGTATCTGAAAGGTCTCCGCCCAGATCGCTGGGAAAAGAATTAGGTGTTTGAATACTATCCGATATGCCAGATGAAGTGCGATTTGGTTCCAGGCTAATAATCGGTCCAAATTCATGTTTGGGTTGATTTGATAAATGCCAGCCAGCGCTCATACCAGCAAGAAAAACGCCATTACTCCATTGCATTTGCATGACAGGTATGAAGTGAGCTTTAGTGTGGGCGGCACCTTCGTAAACTGGACGTGACATTACCCCTAAGCCGAGATACATATCATGGCTACCATCAGGCATCAGATTCTGCGCCGGTGTCTGAGCCTGGCTAATGTTGCTAAAAACCAGACTAGCCAGGAAAAAGGTAAACAGTTTCTTCATTATTGATTCTCTCGATTGCTTAAATGCCGTTTGCTTGTAAAGCCTTACATAGTTCGCCATTTTACAATCGAGGAATAGTTAAGAGTTTGTAGAAATAAAAAAACTACAGTTAAACGAGAATACTTTGCAGTTCTGCTGCAACTTCGCTACGCGGAATTTCAATTACGGCGAGTCTGGTCGCTAAGATGCTAGCCGTGCTCGAGTTTGTAGATAGTTGGCGCATTCTATTTTCTTGGGTTTTTGTTCTGGGTAATCGTCGATCTACAGTTTGTTATGAGGTTAAGCCGGTAGCGTATTAGCACAACTGATACCGAATCTTAGTGAAATCAGGGCTTGGATTCCTCCTCAAAGTGAAGCAAATTTGTCCTCAATTTGTACAGAAGCTTAGTTGAACAGGCAAATGAATTAAGTGTGGAAGCCAAAAGCACATCAATTTTATGCCCTCATCTCTAACTATCTTATAAAATAGGCAGCAAGGAGACTTCTATCGTGTCGCAAATTCAAGATCAAACGTGGGTATGGCAAAGCAGAAAAAAACGGTGACATACTGATGAATCGCCTATTTCTACGATTTCTCGGTCCCGTTTTGCTTTCTATCGCGGTTGCAACCGCGTTGGTCTATGCAGTCGTGACCTGGATTTTCGGTAATCCAATTGAACAAAGTGCTTTACGTCAGGCCGCACCACAGATTTTCTTGATCGAGCAATACATAGACAAGGCAGCTAGCGATGGATGGTTGGCGCGTTTGAACAAAGTGCGTGAAGTATCGCAAGTGAAGTTCGAATTAATCCCTTTGAATCAAGCCTTAGAAAAGCTCACTCAGAGTCAGCGCCAGCAACTCTCCGCCGGCAAGATCGTGATGGACGCGGCGAATAGCGCACTTTATCGAAGGGTGGATTTGAATGGCGAACGTTATATAGGGAGCGAAGACGATGTCTTGCAAGTGCAGGAATTGCCTATCGACTACTGGTTCAATATCAAATTGGAAATCGTTCGTTATATCATCGTTGCTTTTGTATTGTTGATCCCGATTGGGTTTTGGTCGCGCGCCCATTGGCGCGACATTCAGGCTCTGGCAAAAGTGACGGAAGATTTTGGTGCGGGTCGATTGACAGCGCGTGCCAGTACACCAGCGCGTGCCAGTATTTATCCCTTGGCGCAGCAAATCAACCAGATGGCGAACCGGATTGAGACCTTACTAAGTTCGCAGCAGCAGTTACTGCATTCGGTTTCTCATGAATTGCGCACCCCTATTGCCCGCTTGGAGTTCGCTTTGGAGATTTTGCAAGACAGCTTGATTTCATTGGATGCAGACGGCAAGCAGAATCAAAGAATCATCGCCATGCAAGCTGACCTGAGCGAACTAAATAGTCTCGTGTCTGAGCTCTTGAATATGGCCAAACTTGACGCGCAAGGACAATTGCAAAAAGACGTGGTGCTAGTCGACGAGTTTGTTCAAAACTGCTTACAACACTTACCGCCGAAACCTGAAGAACTTGATTTGCAGGTGGAAATTCAGAATCAAGATAAGCAATATTTTGCGGATCAGCGTTTGCTGTCGCGTGCGATACAAAATCTTTTAAAGAACGCCTACAAGTATGCAGATAAAAAAATCATCTGGTGTATGAAAGTGCAAGGGGAACACTGGCTGATTAGTGTTGAGGATGACGGCGCTGGGATTCCCGAATCAGAACGAGAAAAAATATTTGAAGCTTTTTATCGTCTGGATCGTAGCCGAGATCGTGCCACTGGCGGCTTTGGATTAGGTTTATCTATTGTGCGACAAATTGTAATCTTGCATGGAGGTCGCATCAGTATTCGTGAATCGAAGTTAGGTGGCGCCAAGTTTGAAATTAGTTTGCCGATGGGGAATTGAGTCGATACGAAGAAGCAAGTGAATACGTATCTGAATACAAAATTACGCAGATACGTATAGGCTAATTTATTTTTATACTGGCATAGTGTGTTGCTGTAACCAGTTCAATGCATCGCCTCGCACACGAGGTGACAAGCGTTGTAAAACCATTTGATGATAATCATTAAGCCAAGCCAATTCGTCGTCGCGCATGATAGAAAGTTCTAGACAGCGAGTATCAATCGGGCACAGCGTTAAGGTTTCAAATTTCAAATAGTCGCCAAATTCTGTGCTCTCAGCAGGCACGCATAGTAGCAAGTTTTCGATACGAACACCCCATTTGCCCGGGCGATAAATGCCAGGTTCATTCGAGGTGATCATGCCGACTTCCATCACCATATCGCTATTCGGGATAGCACCTGAAATGGATTGCGGGCCTTCATGTACATTCAGAAAATAACCAACACCGTGGCCAGTACCGTGACCATAGTTAATGCCTTCGGCCCAAATCGGTGCACGGGCTATCGCGTCTAATACGGTGGAATAGGTGCCATATGGGAACTTCATACGCGACAAGGCAATCATGCCTTTCAAAACCAGGGTGAAATCGCGCTTTTGTTCAGTAGTCGGTGTGCCTACAGGCACGACGCGTGTAATATCCGTGGTGCCGTTTAAGTATTGTCCGCCCGAGTCTATCAACAATAATCCATTGCCTTGAATGCTCGCGTGCGACTGTGGGGTGGCGCGATAATGCGGCATCGCGCCATTTCCGTTGAAGCCTGCAATCGTGCCGAAACTCGGTGAAATAAAATGTGGCTGACGTGCACGTGCTGCGCAGATTTTTTCATCTATCGTCAATTCCGTGATCGCTTCTTTATTTTGCACTTGTTCATACCAAGCGAAGAATTCACACAAAGCAGCGCCATCTTGTTCCATCGCCTCCCGCACAAACTGGGCTTCCTCAGGCGTTTTACGCGATTTTGCGTAGACCGAAGGATTGAGCGCTTCAACCACTTTGACAGAGGAAGGAATCGCTTGTTGAAAACCAAAAGTAATACGACGCGGATCGATCAACAAGCTGTCGGTAGTAGGTAATGTTTGTAATCCTTGTTTCGCATTTTCATACGGTTGCAGCGCCACGCCGTCATGCTTCAAGCGTGCAACAAGTTCTTGCGGTACTTTGCTCATTGGCACAAACAAAGTCGCACTCTCCAAACCGATCAAGGCATGCGAGACCAAAACCGGGTTGTAGTTAACATCGGCGCCACGCAAGTTGAAGATCCATGCGATATCATCAACCGTAGAAACAAAATGCCAGTTCGTTGCATTGGCACGCATCTGTTCGCGGATTGCAGCAAGTTTTTGAGCGCGGCTAACTGTCGCGAATGGAAGCGTGTGTTCATACACCGTCGCACTTGGTAATTCTGGTCTATCAGTCCAGACAACATCTAGCAAATCAAGGTCAGTTTTTAATACGATGTCTTTAGCGGCAAGTGCAGATTGCAATGCGCGAGCACTCGCGAGGCTTAGGATGTTGCCATCAACGCCCAGCACCGCTTTTGCAGTTAAATGTTGAGCCAGCCAGTCTATGTGTGCGGATGCTGCGGCCGACTGAATTTTCATCATGGAGATTCCACTACCTGCTAATTCAATCTCAGCTTGCGACCAATAACGGCTATCGACCCATAAGCCGGCGAAATCTTGCGTCACGATCAAAGTCGCCACGGAACCAGTAAAACCAGAAAATACTTCGCGCCCTTGCCATCTCGTTGGCAAGTATTCGGATAAGTGCGGATCGGCGGATGGAATCAGATAGGCGTCATAGCCATGCGTTGTCATCGCGCTACGCAATTGAGCCAGACGCTGTGGGATAGTGGTGGTCATTTTTTGAGTCTCTTCAATGGATTTAGGCGTAGCTCGATTATTTCTCGGACGGACGAAGGCTAAGCAGGCAGTTTTTAACGAATTAGTAAAGCATTCGCTTTCCTCTGCGCTGAAGGCTTGGTTTTTATTCTTATTCATGAGACCGAATAGTCACAAAAGTTCAGCGTAAAAAACGACGCATTACATGGGGTGTCGGTTCATTCGGATTGGCATGTACGTATTCTAACTCGGGAGCCAATTCAAATTCATAAGCCGCATAGAGATCGACCAGTCGTGGTTGATCGGTGCGTACACCCAAACGCAATTCTTCTACGCCCGACGTCTGAGCATGGTGAATTACGGCTTCGAGTAAGTGCTGCGATAGCGCTTCGCCGCGAAATGCAGGCAAGATTCCCATGCGACGCATTTCCCAAGTTGTGCCATCTTCATCTATCGGCAACCATCTTACTGAGCCTGCGGGCTCGTCGTTGACTAGTAATACAAAACCACCACCTTGCAGTAGTTCTTGTTCTACTTTTTCGCTCGATTCCTGGTGCCCTGAAGACGCCGATGCAACTTTACCTGCCCAACAATTACGTGTCAGGTGCGCCAACAAAGGCGCATCTTCTACATTGGCTTCACGAATGACAACGTCCATGTTTGTGATGAATAATTTGCTAGTTTAACGTACGCGCATACCCGGCTCAGCACCTGGCCAAGCTTCTAAAATATACAAACCTGGATTTGCTTTTTCGTCGGCGGCCGATGCTGCTAACACCATGCCTTCAGACAGTCCAAATTTCATCTTACGTGGCGCCAGGTTAGCGACCATGACAGTGAATTTGCCGATTAATTGCTCAGGCTGATAAGCCGATTTGATGCCGGAAAAGACGTTGCGTGTTTTGCCTTCGCCGACATCTAAAGTTAAACGCAACAATTTGTCTGAACCTTCAACGTGCTCACAATTTACAATCTTGGCGATACGCAAATCGATCTTGGCGAAATCATCGATTTTAATTTCAGGTGCTAATTCTTCAATCGCGCCACTGGCCACTCCCTCACCTTCAAGGGGAGTGCTAGGGAGGGTATGGGATTCAGTCGATGTTTTTACGACTTCGTTTGCAGGTGCCACCGGCGCATCAAATAATTGATCAAAAATCTTAGGATCAACACGCTGCATCAAATGCACATAGGGGTTGATCTTATGTTGATCTGGAATTGCTGTTGCAACGCTGGCCCAATTTACAGGCGCGATATTCAATTGTGCTTCTACCTGACTTGCTAAATGTGGCAAAACAGGTTTTAAGAATATGGTCAAAATACGGAAAGCTTCTAATAAGCGACTACAAACTTCCTGCAGTTTGGCATCATTTTCTGGCTGCTTTGCCAGTTCCCACGGTTTGTTCGCATCGACATAAGCATTAATGATGTCGGCCTGCTCCATGATGGCGCGTAAGGCTTTGCCGAATTCGCGCGCTTCATACAATGCCTGAATGTCGCCTGAAACTTTGCGTAAATTTTGTATAAAAGCATCGTCGTCGCTTGCCCACGCGGTATTGACTACGCCATCAAAACGTTTAGTAATAAAACCTGCCGCACGACTCGCGATGTTGATGTATTTACCGATTAAATCTGAATTTACACGTGCCACGAAATCATCGGGATTCATATCCAGATCTTCCACTTTGGCATTGAGCTTGGCAGCGAAGTAGTAACGCAGCCATTCCGGATTCATGCCGATTTCCAGATAGCGCAGAGGGGAAATGCCAGTACCGCGCGACTTTGACATTTTTTCGCCAGAGACGGTGACGAAACCGTGCGCATACACATTGTCAGGTGTCTTGTAGCCTGCAAATTTCAACATTGCCGGCCAAAATAAAGTATGGAAATAGGTAATATCTTTGCCGATAAAATGGATTTGCTCGGTGCTAGCATCCGCCATAAAGGCATCGAAATCACGTCCAATTTTGCCGAAGTAATTTTTCAAAGATGCCAAATAACCGACCGGCGCATCTAGCCATACATAGAAGTATTTACCTGGTTGGTCGGGAATCTCAATACCAAAGTAAGGTGCATCACGACTGATATCCCAATCGCCTAAACCGCCGTCGCCTTCCAGCCATTCCTTACATTTGTTGGCAACTTCGGATTGCAAACGATTATCTTGCAAAGCCCAGCCGCGTAAAAATTCTACACATTGTGGGTCAGATAGTTTAAAGAAAAAATGCTCTGAGGATTTCATAACTGGTGTTGCTCCAGTCAGCACAGAGTAGGGATTCTTGACTTCGGTTGGCGCATACACGGCAGAACAAACTTCACAAGAGTCGCCATACTGATCCTTGGCGCCGCACTTAGGACATTCGCCTTTGATATAGCGATCAGGCAAAAACATGTTTTTTACCGGATCGTAAAACTGTTCTATGGTCTTGCTGGTGATAAAACCTGCTGCTTTTAATTTGCGATAGATGTCTTGTGACAATTCGTGATTTTCTGGGCCATCGGTGGAGTGCCAGTTGTCGAATTCAATATGAAAGCCATCTAAGTATTGCTTACGTCCAGCCGCGATTTGCCCCACAAACTCTTGCGGTGTCAGGCCTGCTTTTTCTGCCGCAATCATAATCGGCGCACCGTGCGCATCGTCCGCACCCACAAAATGTACGTCATTGCCAGACATTCGCTGATGACGTACCCATATATCGGCTTGGATGTACTCCATGATGTGACCGAGGTGGAAAGGCGCATTGGCGTAAGGAAGGGCGGTAGTGACGAACAACTGGCGGGTCATAATGAATGCTTGCTTTAATTGAATGTGGCGGTTAATAGGTAAACCTATATTTTAACAGCGAACTGAGCCTAAAGCTTGGAAATCAGCGTAGCACTACGCTCTCAATGTGAGCACTTTGACCGGTATTCTTTTCATTGCTTGGCGAAAAAGACCGGGATGGATAAAGGCCGGTAAAAAGTCGGCAATTATCGGGTAATCAGCAAGGCTATCTTCAGTTAGCTTTAAAAATTACGTTAGACTGTCGGAAATTGAATGGAGAGTCACATGTCACCAGCACATCTAACGGTTGCCGAACAAATTGAACAAATTAAAGCTGTCTTAGCAACAGTCATCGATCCCAACACGCAAAAAGACTTTATTTCAACCAAGTCAGTTAAGAATATTCAGATCAATGGCGCGATCGCCAGTATGGATATCGAACTGGCATATCCAGCGAAAAGTCAGTTGAACTTGATCGCCGATTTGGTGAAGAGTGCTCTGCAATGGCGTACAGAATTGGAACTAAAGGAATTTCAAGTCAATGTCACAACGAAGATCGTTGCACACGCGGTACAGCGCGGTATCAAAATTATGCCGAATGTAAAAAACATTATCGCTGTCGCATCCGGTAAAGGTGGGGTGGGAAAATCTACTACGGCTGTGAATCTGGCTTTAGCCTTAGCAGCGGAAGGTGCCTCAGTGGGCCTTTTAGATGCGGACATTTACGGCCCTTCGCAACCTATGATGATGGGAATTTCGGCGCGTCCAGAATCTTTGGATGGTAAAACCATGGAGCCTTTGCAAAACTATGGCGTGCAAGTGTCGTCGATAGGTTTCATGATAGATCCAGACTCACCTATGGTGTGGCGCGGACCTATGGTGACTCAGGCTTTGCAGCAATTGCTGGAGCAAACCAATTGGCGTGATCTTGATTACCTGATTGTTGATATGCCGCCTGGTACGGGTGATATCCAGTTGACTTTGTCGCAAAAAGTACCTGTGACGGGAGCGGTGATTGTCACCACGCCGCAAGATATTGCCTTGCTTGATGCGCGTAAGGGATTGAAAATGTTTGAAAAAGTCGGTATTCCTATCCTGGGTATTGTTGAAAACATGAGTACTCATGTTTGCTCGAATTGCGGTCACGCAGAAGCCATCTTCGGCGCGGGTGGAGGCGAGAAAATGTGTGCGGAATATGGCGTTGATTTCTTAGGTGGACTGCCTTTGACGATGGCAATTCGTGAGCAAGCCGATTCGGGTAAGCCTACTGTCGTTGCTGACCCTGATGGGCCAATCGCACAAATTTATAAGCAGATTGCGCGCAAGCTAGCGATTAAAGTCGCCGATAAAGCAAAAGACATGAGCAGTAAATTTCCGACTATTACGGTGCAAAATACCTAGTCTGGCCAGCTATGATGCAGAGCAAAGATCTCCATTACATGCTTCTGGCGCTGGAACTTGCTTCTCGCGCTAACATTCTGACTTCGCCTAATCCCAAAGTGGGTTGTGTGATAGTCAAAAATGATGTGATTTTGGGGCAGGGCTGGACACAAGCCGTTGGGCAAGCGCATGCTGAAGTGATGGCATTGCGTGATGCCGTCAGCTTAGGTAATGACACGCGCGGTGCCACAGCCTACGTGACTCTTGAACCCTGTAGCCATTATGGGCGGACACCGCCATGTGCGAACGCCTTGATTGAAGCTGGCATAGCACGTGTGGTCGCTGCAATCGGAGATGCCAATCCGCAAGTGGCAGGTCGTGGATTTTCTATGTTGCAAGCGGCTGGGATAGTGGTGGCGCACGGCTTGCTGGCAAATGAGGCGCGAGAAATGAATCTGGGTTTCTTTAAACGCATGGAGACAGGCAGGCCTTGGGTGCGTCTAAAGATGGCAGCCAGTCTGGACGGCTATACTGCCTTGCCGAATGGGCGGAGTCAGTGGATTACCGGCACTGAGGCGAGAGTAGATGGTCATCATTGGCGGGCTAAATCTGATGCGATTTTAACGGGAATCGGAACGGTTTTAGCCGATGATCCGCAAATGAATGTGCGTTTGTCTGAGCAAGAAGTCTTGCGTCAGCCGCATAAATTTGTGCTTGACTCTCATTTGCGAACCCCCGTTTCTGCCAAATTGTTGCAAGGCGCTTCTGCGACTATTGTCCATGCCAGTCATCAACCTGAAGCCGAAGAAAGCTTGCGGCAGGTGGGGGCAAGTTTATTGTATTTACCTGTTAAAGATAACTCGCAAACGCAAGTGGATCTTGCTGCGCTGATGTCAGTAATGGGGGAGCAGCAAATCAATGACTTGCATGTTGAGGCCGGTGCAAAATTGAGTGGCGCTCTGACCGCTGCCAATTGTGTTGATGAATTATTGTTGTATTTGGCACCTAAATTATTAGGCTCAGGTGCTGGTATGTTTGCTTTGCCGGAATTGCGGGATTTGAATCAAGCACGAGAATTGAGTTTGCATGAAGTTAAACAATTAAGTGATAACACGATCAGAGTGGTGGCGCGTTTTGCTTAATCTACACGCTGAACTCTTACTAATTCGCCAAACAAAAAAGCCTCATTGATTTCTCAACGAGGCTTCTTATTTTGGTCGGAGTACAAGGATTCGAACCTTGGACCCCCTGGTCCCAAACCAGGTGCGCTACCGGGCTGCGCTACACTCCGAAAACTGCTCAGCTAATTCAAATACGTAAATTTAAATTATGCGAATATTTTGTGAAACTAAAAAGGATCGTCGATTTCTCAACGATCCTTTAAATTTGGTCGGAGTACAAGGATTCGAACCTTGGACCCCCTGGTCCCAAACCAGGTGCGCTACCGGGCTGCGCTACACTC